>CABVEH010000272.1 GCA_902497215.1 uncultured Eggerthellaceae bacterium
CTCCTTCGTGCGGTCCATGACGGCTATCTTCTTCACGGTGGAGGGAAGCGCCTCCACGAACTTGGACGTGACGAACGGCCTGTACAGTCGCACCTTGACGAGGCCCACCTTCTCGCCGTGGGCGTTCAGGTAGTCGATGACCTCCTCGCAGACGTCGCAGAACGAGCCCATGGCCACGACCACGCGGTCGGCGTCGGGCGCGCCGTAGTAGTTGAACAGCTTGTAGTCGGTGCCCAGCTTCTCGTTCACCTTCTGCATGTATGACTCGACCACCGCGGGAAGCGCGTCGTAGTGCGAGTTGCATGCCTCGCGGTGCTGGAAGAATATGTCGCCGTTCTCGTGGCTGCCGCGCATGGCGGGATGCTCGGGGTTGAGCGCATGCGCACGGAACGCGCGCACTGCCTCCATGTCGCACATGTCGGCCAGGTCGTCGTAGTCCCACACCTCGATCTTCTGCACCTCGTGGGAGGTGCGGAAGCCGTCGAAGAAGTTGATGAACGGCATGCGGCCCTCGATGGCGGCGAGGTGCGCGACGGCGGAGAGGTCCATGACCTCCTGCACGTTGCCCTCGGCGAGCATGGCGAAGCCGGTCTGGCGGCAGGCCATGACGTCGGAGTGGTCGCCGAAGATGTTCAGCGCGTGGGACGACACGGTGCGCGCCGACACGTGGAACACGCTCGGCAGCTGCTCGGCGGCTATCTTGTACATGTTGGGGATCATCAGCAGAAGGCCCTGCGATGCCGTGTACGTGGTGGTGAGCGCGCCCACGTCCAAAGAGCCGTGCACGGCGCCTGCGGCCCCGGCCTCGGACTGCATCTCGCACACCTTCACGGTGGTTCCGAATATGTTCTTCTTCCCCTGGGCGGACCACTGGTCGACGTAGTCGGCCATGGGGCTCGACGGGGTGATCGGGTAGATGCCGGCGACCTCGGTGAACGCGTAGCTCACGTAGGCTGCGGCGTTGTTGCCGTCCATGGACTTGAGTTCTCTGGACATGAAACCTCCCTCTTGCGATTTCGAAGCGCATGGCGCTTCCCGAGCCGGCCGCGAATCGTCGACGCCTGTCGCAGCATCGGTTGCGAAACGATGATAACAATAAGATTACAATTCTCCCGCACGGCCCCGAAGCGCGGGGCGCGAACGGCTCGAACAAGCTCGGTAAGTGGGACAACTTCGTCTCGCGGCGCTTCCGCGGATTCTCGCACGAAACGTCGCGCGAGACGCTCCGAAAGCTTTATTTGTGTGGCTTTTTCATTCATAATACATAGGCATGGATGCACTCCCTATACTGGGGCGTGCATAAATTGGGGCTGGCGCCCCGAAGACCCTGTTATGGAGGGAAAAATGAAACAGCCAAAAGTAACCCGCCGCGGATTCCTCGCAACCACCGCAGCAACGGGCGCAGCAGCGGCCCTCGCGCTCAGCGGATGCAGCTCCCCTAGCTCTTCGGGGTCTGCATCGGGATCGTCGTCAGAGCCGAAGGCTGCCGGAGAGATCACGGCAGCGCTCGCCAACAAGCTCTCCAATAACAACCCCATCGGGATGAACGGAGGGTCCGCAACGGGAATCGCGGCCACCTGGCATGTCTTCGAGAGCCTTTACGACCTCGACGTGCGCGACTACACCACCTACAACGCGCTGGCAGCCGACAAGCCGAAGGTCGTCGACGACCTCCACTACGAGGTCACCCTTCGTGACGGCGCCAAGTACTCCGACGGCACGGACGTCGTCGCCGCCGACGTCGTCAAGGCGTTCGAGGCCTGCCGCGTCGACACGAACATCGGCGGGTTCTTCTCATGGCTCGACACCATCGAGGCCAAGGACGACAAGACGGTGGCGTTCACGCTGGCGTATCCCTTCTCGTCCCTGTTCGAGGTGCGCTGCTCCCTGGTCAAGGTCGTTCCTTCTTCGCAGACCGAGGACGAGCTGAAGACCATGCCCATAGGCTCCGGTCCTTGGAAGTACGTCTCGATCAGCAACGACGACGGCGGAATCATCGAATTCGCCCCGAACGAGAACTACAACGGAAGCCTTCCGGCAACGTGCGACGTCATGACGTGGAACGCCCTCGTCGACCCCGACGCCCGCACGACCGCCCTCACCGACGGCTCGGCCCTCGCGATCAACGCCCTCCCCGTGGCCAACGCCGACGTGGTCAACGGAGTTGGCGCCAGCGCCG
>CABVEH010000273.1 GCA_902497215.1 uncultured Eggerthellaceae bacterium
CCGCCGATGATGAGCATATCCGCCCCCTGGATGTCCGAAAGAGCCCCCTGCAGGGTATGCCCGTCCAGCTGCTCCTCATAGAGCACCACATCTGGCTTGACGATGCCCCCGCAGGCACATCGGGGCACACCTCCGCTGTCCCGCACGAACTCCACGGGATAGGCCCTGCCGCACCTCATGCAGTGGTTGCGGTGGACGCTTCCGTGGAGCTCCCACACCCGCCGGGAGTCCGCCCGCTGGTGCAGTCCGTCGATGTTCTGGGTCACCACACTGGTCAGCTTCCCCGCCGCCTCCAGCTCCGCCAGCTTCCGGTGGGCCGGGTTGGGCTGGGCGTCCAGGCAGAGCATCTTCTCCCGGTAAAAGCGGTAAAATTCCTCCGGTCGGGCATCAAAAAAGCTGCGGCTGAGGATCTCCTCCGGGGGATAGTCATACTTCTGGTGATACAGCCCGTCCACGCTGCGGAAGTCGGGGATGCCGCTCTCGGTGGAAACGCCCGCGCCCCCGAAGAACACCATGCCGCCGGGCGGGCACGCGCCAATCCATCCGCGCAGCTTGCGGGCCCCTTCGACTGCGCCGTTTACTGCCATTTCGCCCACAGCCCCTCCTATTTCGCGCCTTTCGTCTCGGCCAGCCATGCGTCATGGTACTCGCCAAGCATGCCCGAGATGCGCTCGCCGATGCGCACGTAGTCGTCGGCGTCGAGGTTGGCCAGCGACACGCGCACGCTCCACAGCGGCGCGTCGAACCCGTGGCCGTCCATCACCACCACGCCGGTGTCGTGCGCCAGCCGGATGACGATGTCCAGCGAGTCGTAGTTGTCCTTCAACCACTCGAAGAACTCGGATCCGTACAGCCTGGTCGCCCAGATTCCCAGGTCGATGACCGAGTAGTACCCCGCGCGCAGCGGGTCGGGGTCCAGCTGCCAGCCCAGGCTCTCCCACAGCAGCTTCAGCCGGTCCTGCACCAGCGCCTGCATCATGGCGCGGTAGTCGTCCTTCTCGTCAAGCAGGCAGTACAGGGCGAACAGCGACATCATCACCTGCTGCGGAGTGCCCAGCCCGGCCGTTCCGTTCAGAGCGACCAGGCGCGAGTCGGCCACCATGCGGTCGATGAACCTCACGTCCTCGATGCGGTCGGTCAGGCACGCGTAGCGCTGCACCAGTGCGGCCTTCCGGTCGGCCGGAAGCCGTCCGATCAGCGCGTCGAACACGTTCTCTTCGGCCATGGCGATCACCGCCAGCCTCCAGCCGGTGGCGCCGAAGTACTTCGAGAACGAGTAGACGCATGCCGTGTTGTACGGCAGGTCGGCCACCAGCGATCGGTAGTGCGGCGCGAACGTCCCGTAGACGTCGTCGGTGACGATCATCAGGTCTGGGTTGTGGTTCTTGACTATGTCGACCAGCTTCGCGCGCGACTCGTCGTCCATGGCGCACGAGGGCGGGTTCGACGGGTTGACCAGGCACAGCAGCTTGACGGCGGGGTCCTTCAGCTTCTCCAGCTCGCTGTCGGGATACTGCCACACGTGCAGCCCGTCCTTGTCGCGCTCGCTGGCCACCACGTCCACCACGTCCAGTTCGAAGTCGTTCAGCACCGGTATGTTCAGGTAGGGGGTGAAGATGGGCGTCATCAGCGCCACCTTGTCGCCCTTGCCTATGAGGAAGTTGCTCTTCAGGCTGTAGAAGAGGTAGCACATGGCCGCCGTGCCGCCCTCGGTTGCGAACAGGTCGAACGGCTTGGCAGGCGCTTTGCCGTCGCAGATGGCCTTCGTCAGGTAGCGGTTCACGACCTGCTGCGTGAAGGGGAGTATGCGCTCGGGCGAGGGGTATTCGTCGCCCGAGATCCCGCCGGTCCATTCGCCTACGAAGTCGTCGGGGTCCATGCCCTGCGCGACGAGGTAGTCGTGGCACGCCTTCAGGAACGCGGCCGGCTTCTCGCCTTCGCGGGCCGCAAGGAACTTCAGGAAGCGCTGCGAGCTGCCTTCCTTCTGCGGCATGCCGGCTATGTCGCGCCCGGCTATCCCGGGCGTGCGCTTCGCCTCGTCCATGGCGAAGGCTCCCAGCAGGAAGAACGCCTCGCGCGCCAGCGTGTTTATCCAGTTCGGGTTGCCGCGCCCAGCGTTCAGCATGGTGCGCGACGAGTTCTTGTCGCCTTCCTTGGCGTAGGACACCAGCAGGTTCTT
>CABVEH010000274.1 GCA_902497215.1 uncultured Eggerthellaceae bacterium
CGCCCAGCATGTTGCCGTTGTGGTCCTTCACGCGGTACTTCACCGACACGAACGTCTCGGCGTACTTCGTGGCTATGCCGAAGATGCCCGTCATCCACATCCAGAACACCGCGCCAGGGCCGCCGGCCAGGATGGCGGTGCCCACGCCCACGATGTTGCCCGTGCCGATGGTCGCGGAAAGCGCGGTGCAAAGCGCGCCGAACTGGCTGATGTCGCCCGGGGCGTTCGGGTCCTTGGTGACCGACAGCTTTATTGCCGTCGGCAGCTTCCTCTGTATGAACCCGGTGCGGAACGTCAGGAAGACGTGTGCGCCGAGAAGTATGACGAGCATCGGCACGCCCCATACGAGCGCATCGATCTGGTTGATGACATCAACTACCGTATCCATTGGTTTCCCCTCTGCAGGCCGCACCCCCGCGGCCGTTTCCATATGGTGCCGCAGCCTCGCTACAGCACGCTAAAGTATATATTTGGCGCGTTGCAACGAATGTTAATATTGTCGAAACTCACGCGAACGGCGTTTCATGCGTGGCGCTTCGGCGCATCTGGAAAGGCATGGCGCCCTTTGGAAGCCCGGCGCTGCAGGTGGCGCAACCGACTGCACGCGACCATGCGCCCCGCATTCCCAAAAGGAAGGGACCCCGGAAACGTACATGGACGATACAACCTGGCATACGGCTCCCGTGCTCGAATTCGACGACGTGTCGTTCTCCTACGACGGGGCCGCAAGCGTGCTCGAAGGGGTCTCGTTCTCGGTCCTGCCCGGCCAGATTGTCGCGCTGGTGGGAAACAACGGGTCGGGCAAGTCGACGGTGGCGAAGCTGGCGGAGGCATTCCTTCTCCCCTCTTCCGGAAGCGTGTCGGTGCTTGGCAGGTCGACCGAAGACGTGGCCAGGCGCGAAGGCGCAGACGGCGTGCTTTCGCTGCGCAGCCGGATGGGGCTGGTGATGCAGAACCCCGACGACCAGATGGTCGCGTCGATCGTGGTGGACGAGGTGGCCTTCGGGCCCTCGAACCTGGGGCTCCCCAAGGAAGAGGTGGTGGCCCGCGTGCAGCACGCCCTCGACTCGGTGGGGATGGCGCGCTGCATGGGATGCGACGTGAACACGCTTTCTGGGGGCCAGCGCCAACGCGTCGCCATGGCCGACGCCCTTGCGATGGACCCCGCGCTGCTGATACTCGACGAGCCAACGTCGATGCTCGACGAGGCGGGCAGGCGCGACGTGCGGGCCATCGCATGCGCGCTCAGGGACGCAGGCATGGCGGTGCTTTGGATAACCCACTTCCCCGAGGAGGCGGCGCTGGCCGACTTGGTGCTGAGGGTGCAGGACGGCAAGGTGGAAGAGGTTATGCCAGAGGAGGCGCTTGAAGGCCACGCGTTCATCGCAGCCGACGGCACGCACGAAACCCCTTGCACCCCCCTCGTCGCGACGCGGCCTTCGAAGGAGGAACCCGGCACCCGACGCAGCAAGGTCATCGAATTCAAGGACGTCTCGTTCGCCTATTCTGGGGAAAACGAGCTGGGCGTCGACGTGTTCGCGCAGCCGAAGGATGCAAGCCCGGTGTTCCAGCACGTAGACCTGGAGGTGTTCGAAGGCGAGACGTTGGTCATAGTCGGCCCGAACGGCTGCGGCAAGAGCACGCTTCTCCAGCACATGAACGGGCTTTTGAGGCCCACGTCCGGAGAGGTGCTCGTCTGCGGCACTTCTACCGCAACGAAGGTCGGGGCCAACGCCGCACGCCGCAGGGTGGGGCTTTGCCTTCAATACCCCGAACGGAGCCTGTTCTGCCAGACTGTGCGGGACGAGGTGGCCTTCGGGCCAAGGAACATCGGCATAGGAGGCGAGCAGCTGGATGCGCGCGTGCGCGACACCATGGAGGCCCTGGGGCTGCCTTACGACGAGTACGCCGAACGCACGCCGTTCGACCTATCGGGCGGAGAGCAGCGCAAGGTGGCGCTTGCAGGGGTTGTTGCGCTCGGGCCCAAGGTGCTCGCGCTTGACGAGCCTTGCTCGAGCCTGGACGGCCCAAGCCGCGCGATGGTGGTGAAGGCCCTCGCCTCCATGAAGGCAGCCGGGCAGACCATAGTGATGGTCACCCACGACATGCGCGACGTCGAGGCCCTGGCCGACCGCGTCTGGCGCATGTGACGGAGGTCGGGTCATTTGTCACAT
>CABVEH010000275.1 GCA_902497215.1 uncultured Eggerthellaceae bacterium
GACTTTCTTCCTTTGCGTCAAGGCGCAGCTCCTTCCGCTACAGCAGAGGGTATTGGATGCAGCCTCCCATGATCAGCAGGATGGCTGCAGTGGTGGAGGCCAGAAACAGCGAGTCGCAGCGGTCGAGAAGGCCGCCGTGGCCCGGCATGATGGTTCCCGAGTCCTTGAAGCCCGAGTTGCGCTTGATGCGGCTCTCCGCCAGATCGCCCAGCACCTCCGCGAGCCCGCACAGCACGCCGAACAGGACCGCCAGCGGGATAGGGAGGTTTATGGCGGGCACGAAGCTCATGACGACCCACACCAACGCCGACCCGACAAGCCCGGCTATGAAGCCTTCCCAGCTCTTCTTGGGCGACGTTCGGGGGGCAAGCTTGTGCTTGCCTATCTTGCTTCCCACGAAGTAGGCGAAGGCGTCGTTGGCCCATACGCTGAGGAACAGCAGGAACAGGACCACGCCGCCCCAAGGGCTTTCGACGGACTGCCGGATTATCATCAGCCCGCAGAGCATCAGCCCCGTGTACGCGGCGCCGAAGAAGCTGACGCCCACGTCGGGGATGCGCGCCTTCAGCCAGAACACATACCAAACCAGCAACGCAAGCAGCAGCGCAAGCGCGACCACCATAGCGCCCGTAAGCCCCCACACGTACGTCGCGGGGAGGAACAGCACCGCCCCCGTTATGCCCAGCATCTCGTTGGGAAGCTTCGAGTCGGATCGCAGCATGTAATAGAATTCGCCGGCGCATATCCCTGCGACCAGCATGAGGTAGAGCAGCGTGGGGATGTTCCCGGCGAGCACGCAGGCTATCGTGACCAGCGTGTACACGAGCCCGGTGCGGAACCGCACCTGCAGGTTCGACGGGTTGCGCAGCTTGTCCGGCGTCTTCTCCAGCGCCTTGTTCTTGACCTTCGAGCGCTTCTCGCTGCGCCTGAACTTCTTCTCCTGGCGCTCGGCCAGCTGCTCGGGAGTCATGTCGTAACGCCACGGAGGGCCTTCCGGGGCGTCCTCGGGGCCGTACACGATGTCGGGAAGCGCGTCGTTCTCGAGGCGCGCGTTGCGCTCGTTCTGCTGCATGATCAGGCGCGCCGTCTGCTTGCGCAGCCTTATGCGGGCAAGCACCTGCTTCTCGGTGAGGCCGTCGGACCCCACGGGCTGGACGCGGGTGTCCTCGCGTTCGTTTCCGCCTGCAGCGCCCATCCTAGACGCCTCCGAAGCGCCGCTCGCGCGACTGGTATTCCAGAAGGCAGCGCAGAAGCTCGTACCTGTCGAAGTCGGGCCACAGCACGTCGGTGCAAACGAACTCGGAATACGCCGCCTGCCACAGGAGGAAGTTGGACAGGCGCATCTCGCCGCTGGTGCGGATTATGAGCTCTGGGTCGGGGACGTCGGCCGTGTAAAGGTGCGACGCCAGCACCTCTTCCGTGAGCTCGGGGGGCACATCGCCCGCCTGCACGGCGTCTTCGGCCTCGCGCATGTATTCCCTGAAGGCGTGGACGATCTCGTCGCGCGACCCGTAGTTCACGGCCACGACCAGCGTCATTCCGTGGTTGCCGCGCGTCTTCTGCCAGGCGGCCTCGAACGCCTCGCGGGTCTCGGCAGGAAGCGGCGACAGGTCGCCTATGGTCATTACGCGCACGCCCTCCTCGTGAAGGCCGTCCACCTCGGCGAGCATGGTCTTGGCGAACAGCTCCATCAGGCCGTCCACCTCGTCCTGCGGCCGCTTCCAGTTCTCGGTGGAGAACGAGTAGATGGTAAGGTAGCGCACACCGAGGTCGGAGGCGCAGCGGATGGTCTCGCGCACCGCCTCGATGCCCGCGTTGTGGCCGCGAAGCCTGTTCATCATGCGCTTCTTCGCCCAGCGCCCGTTGCCGTCCATTATGACGGCCACGTGTTGCGGGATGCGCGCAAGGTCAAGCGCGCCAACATCGAGCCCGTCAGGCACCTCGGGGAATATAACTTCTAGTTCCTTCACAAGTCAGCGAAACTTCGCTGCCTAGACTTCCATGATGTCGGCTTCTTTTTTCTTAAGAAGCTCGTCGATCTTCTCGATGTGCTCGTCGGTCATCTTCTGGATGGCCTTCTCGGCGCGGTTCACCTGGTCCTCGGGGAGGTCGTCTTCCTTCTGAGCGCGCTGCGCCGCGTTGTTGCCGTCTCGGCGGGCGTTGCGCA
>CABVEH010000276.1 GCA_902497215.1 uncultured Eggerthellaceae bacterium
GAAGCCTCATACCCGCCGAGAACGTCGACACTTCCTCGGACGAGGGGATCGCCGCAAGGTCCAGCTGCTGCGAGGCGTCCGCGACTTCCACCTTGACCTGGGAGTTGCCGTCGGCGTCTGCGGCTTCGACCTTGTGCTGTGGGTCGTCGGCGTCGGTGTCGGCCTGCTGGCCGTCGGTTGCCTGGCCCGACGTCTCCTGGCCCTGCTGCGAGCCGTCGCCGTTTTCCTGGTCGCCTGCTTGATTGCCGTCCTGTTGGGCGTCGGACGGCTGCCCGTCGCCCTCCTGCGCTGCTTGGGCTTCGGCGGCCTGCGTCGCCGCCAGCGCCTCGCCGGGGACGCTGATTATGGCGTCGTATTGCGGGCCGGAGTTCATGCCTGCGGTGAAGATCCCTATGGCCGCCAGCGCGACGAACGCAAGCACGGGGATGATGGGGATTCGTCGTGTTTCGCGGCGGTGGCTGGCCGGCCGCGGCCCCGAAGGCCTTCTTGCGGGAGCGTTCGAGGAGCGGTCGGTGCGCGCGTGCGAGCGTGGGGGGTTGCCGCCGTCGCGGGAACGGGAACGCGGGTATCCGTCATCACGCGATCGGCTATGCGAACGCGGACGCGTCGCGCCGTCTTCGCGGACGCGCGTCCGGTCGCCCGTCCTGGTGCGATTGTGGGATCTCGGCCTGTCTTCTACCCGCCCGGACGCATCCCTGGGGTTGTGCCGCTTGACGGCGCCCCCGCTGCTGCGCGTGCCGGACGTGGCACGCCTTCTTTGCGGGCCTGAGGCGCCTGCGCTAGAATCGCTGGTTGAGGCGTGCGAAGACGAGCGCCCCTTTCGGGACGCGCTGGAGTCTATGCGTTCGGGGCTGTCTTGCGATGCCCTTTGCGACGAGGCGCGGGTTCTGCGCCTGGCGCCGGAGCCGCTGCTTCCTGAAGGCAAGTTGCCGTCCTCCGCTCGTCTTCCTGGCCTGTTTTGCGCGTGTGTACTGCAATTATAATAAGGCTTAAGGAAATGTGAACACGTCATACGGGGCGTGGCATAAAAAGAACAGCCGCTTGAGAGGGGCGCGAATGCCGATCAATTCCCCCAAGGAGATAACCGACGGCTACATAGCCGGAGCGATAGGGAAGGCCACCATGGCCACGTGGCGGCTGCTCGTGCTGTCGTTCTTCGCGGGCGTGCTCATATCGCTGGGCGCCATCGCGTCGTCTACGGCCGCCATGGGCGTGCCGGACGCCGGGCTTACGCGCCTGGTCACCGGCGCCGTTTTCCCCATAGGCCTCATGATGGTGGTGCTCCTGGGTACCGAGCTGTTCACGGGCAACGCGCTGATGGTCTCGGCGGTGATCGCGCGGAAGATCACCGTGCTCCAACTCCTGCGGAACTGGGTGCTTGTGTACGTGGGGAACTTCTGCGGGGCCGTGCTGATGGCGTGGCTGATGGCCACGTTCGGGCAGCTGGACATAGGCGGCGGCGCGCTTGCCGTTTACACGGCGAAGGTGGCCGCGGCGAAATCGGCGCTTCCCTGGGGCAACGCGTTCGTGCTGGGAATCTTCTGCAACCTGATGGTGTGCATCGCCATCTACCTGGGCAACACCGCGCACGACACAGCTGGCAAGATATTCGGGATATTCTTCCCCATCTTCGGGTTCGTGGTGGCAGGCTTCGAGCACTGCGTGGCCAACATGTACTACATCCCCGCGGGCATCTTCGCGGCCATGAGCCCGGCCTACGGCGCGGCGATTGCCGATGCGGGCATAAACGTGGCCGTGCTGAACTTCCCCACGTTTCTTGCGGCGAACCTGGCTCCCGTAACACTAGGCAACATCGTGGGCGGCGTGGCCGTGGGACTGATAATGTACGCGGCCCACGCCACGAAGAAGCGCTCGTAAGGGGCGCGTTGTGCGGGTTGAACGTTCGCAGTCGCCCGACGACACGCGACGTGTGGCGGCCGAGCTCGCACGTGGGCTTGGCGACGGTGACGTGGTGCTGCTCGACGGCGATTTGGGCGCGGGAAAGACGCAGTTCGCGCAGGGCGTGGCCGCAGGGCTGGGCGTGACCGAGTCCGTCACCAGCCCCACGTTCAACATCATGTTCGAATACACGAGCGGGCGCGTGCCGCTCTACCACTTCGACCTGTACCGGTTGGACGACGCCTCGCAGCTGGAGGACG
>CABVEH010000277.1 GCA_902497215.1 uncultured Eggerthellaceae bacterium
CCCGCCGTGTCGATGATGACCACGTCGCGCAGGTTGTCAACCGCGTCGCGGATGCCGTCGCGGGCAATCTGCACGGGGTCGGTGCCGTCCTCGCGGAAGACGCGCACGCCTATCTCGCCACCAAGCGTCTCCAGCTGGTCGGCCGCGGCGGGACGGTAGACGTCGCAGGCCACAAGCAGGGGCGAATGGCCCTCCTGCTTCAGGCGGTAGGCCAGCTTGGCGGATGCCGTGGTCTTGCCCGAGCCTTGAAGGCCCACCATCATGATGACGTTGGGGATGCGGGACGTCAGCGTGAGGCGCGAGTCGGTGGTTCCCAGCAGCGCCGTAAGCTCGTCGAGCACCACCTTCGTGACGTTCTGCGCAGGGGTCAGCGAGTCAAGCACCTCGGCGGTCAGGCAGCGCTCCTTCGTGCGCGCTACGAAGTTCTTCACCACCTTGAAGTTGACGTCGGCCTCCAGCAGCGCCAGGCGTATCTCGCGCATGGCGGCGTTGATGTCGTCCTCGGTCAGGCGCCCTTTCGAGCGCAGGCCGGAAAAGATGCCCTGCAGGCGCGATGAAAGGTTCTCAAGCATGGTCGGTGTCTCCTTGGTGTTCCTTGTCGAAAGAAAAGCCTGGTAAGGCTACCACTTCTCCCAGAAGTGCTTCTTCTGCGGCTCGGCCGCCTTGCGCGCGTCGTCCGCCTCCACGAATTCCGCCCACGACATCTTCTGCGGGGATTCGTCGGCGGCAGGCTGGGCGCCGATTTCCGTTGCAGGCTTGGCGGCGGATGACGCTTCGACGTCAATTGCAGACGCTTCCACGGATGTCTGGGCCGACTCGACGGGCTGCATCTTCTCAGCGACATCAGAAACCACAGCTTCCGACACAACCTTGGCAGCCGCGACGGCCTCTTCCTGAGGCTGTTCCTCCTCGCCGTCGTCGACCAGGTCCTCTTCCTCGAAGTCGCCTATGAGCGCCCGCGCGAAGTCGTGCGCATCGAAGTCGCGGAGGTCGTCTATGCCCTCGCCCACGCCGATCTTGGCTATCGGGAGGTCCAACTCGTGCGATATGGCCAACGCGATGCCGCCCTTGGCTGTGCCGTCCAGCTTCGTGACGACCAGCGCGTCCAGGTCCAAGGCCTTGTCGAACTCGCGCGCCTGCTGCATGCCGTTCTGTCCGGTGGTTGCGTCGATGACAAGCACGGTGTACACGGGCTGCTGCGCGCGCTTGCGCGTGACGTTGACGACCTTGACCAGCTCACGCATGAGGTCGTCGGACGTGTGAAGGCGCCCGGCGGTGTCTATCAGCACCAGGTCGTCGCCTTCCGCCTCGGCCCGCTCCACCGTCTCGAAGCAGACGCTGGCAGGGTCGCTCCCCCGCTCCCGCGTCACCATCTCGACGCCGGCGCGGTCGGCCCACACCTGCAGCTGCTCTATGGCGGCGGCGCGGAAGGTGTCGGCCGAGCCGAGTATCACCTTGCGCCCGGAATCGGTCGCCTCCTTGGCGATCTTCCCCACGGTGGTGGTCTTGCCCGTGCCGTTGATGCCCACGAACAGCACCACCTGGGGTTCGTCCCCGAACACGTCTGCGCCACCTTCGGCGAACGCGCCTTCTATCTGCTCGCCCAGCAGGTCGAGCACGGCGTACGAGTCGGGAAGGTCGCGCTTCTTGGCCTCCATGCGCAGGTTGTCCACGATGTCCATTGCCGCAACCCCGCCCATGTCGGAAAGCACCAGCGTCTCCTCAAGGTCCTCCCAGAACTCCTCGGAGAGGTCGGGGCCGCGCCCGATGAGGTCGTACATGCTGGCCTTGAACTTGTCGCGGGACTTGGCGAGCCCGTTCGTGAACTTCGAAAAAACGCCCATCGCACATCCTTGCTTGCATGTTTTCTTCAATGGGAAAGTGTATCACGGCACTATGCGATACGTTTACGGACGCAGGCAAGCTGCGCGTGACAGAGGTCGGGTCATTTGTCACACTCAAAAAAAAAGGAACCGAGACGATGCGACCGAGCTTCGCGAGGCTGCGAGGCAGGGTTTTGCGGAGAAGGGGTTCGAGGACTGTCTGAGGCGTCGCGAAGCGGCGCCGAGTTCCGCAGAACCTCCGCCAAAACCCGCACCGCGGGAGCCGAGCCCTGCGGA
>CABVEH010000278.1 GCA_902497215.1 uncultured Eggerthellaceae bacterium
CTTCTGTCACATTTCATGTGAAATGTGACAGAAGACCCGAGCACCGTCACCCCGTCACGCGTCCCACGAGAGAAAGCGGCATCATGTTCGAACGCGACTACATAATGAAGCTGCTAGCCGACCTGATCCAGGCCATCGTGAAGTCGATGCTGCAGGCCGAGAAGGAGGAGAACCCCTACCTGGCGGCGCAGACGCTGGAGGCCGCGATAGGCAACGCGGTGGACATGGACGCGTCGGTGTTCATGGCGCTTTCGCCCGAGTCGATGGCCTCCATCATGTCGATATCCCACACCGACCCGCGGTCGACCGAGTACATAGCGCGCTCGCTGGCGCTTGCCGCCGACTACAACCGTAAGGCCGGGTTCGACGAGATCGCCGACCTTCGCCAGGGGCAGGCGGAAGCCGTGGCCGCCGCCTTCGGGCACGACCTGTCCGACATGGACGACGACCCGCAGGCCACCATGCAGGCCTTCATCGACCAAGAGAGCTAGTCTTTTTCTACCAGTTTTGCGCCTATGGGCGCAAAACGTCTCGAAGGCAATAAAAAAGCCCCGCCGAAGCGGGGCTATTCGGTTCGTATCAAACCTTGGCTACTTCTTGACGACGTTGCTGGCCTGCAGCTTGCCGTTCTGGCCGGTGGTGATATCGAAGGTAACGGCCTGCCCTTCGTCCAGGGTCCTGAAGCCATCCATCTGGATCTCGGAGAAATGAACGAACAGGTCCTCGCCATCCTCCTGGGAGATGAACCCGTAACCCTTTTCCGGGTTGAACCACTTAACTGTACCTTCTGCCATGCTGTTTCCTCTTTCCTTGCCCCAATTTCGGGGCGATAAAGCTTATGCCGTGTCGGCATGCTCTCGCTTTCAAGAGCGCCTCCAACTATACGCTAAATTCGAGAATAAAGCTCAAGACGCGCAAAATTCAGAAAACCGTTACCTAAGAAACATCGCGTCGCCGAACGACAGCAGCCGGTACCTCTCGGCGATGGCATGATCGTAAGCCCGCATCACGTTGTCGCGTCCGGCGAAGGCCGAAACAAGCATCATCAGCGTCGAGCGAGGCACGTGGAAGTTGGTGACCATGGCGTCCACAACCTGGAACTCGTATCCAGGCATGATGTAAAGGGACGTGGACCGCCTGTCCGCAGGGGCCAGCAGACGCCCCGAACCTTCGTCGCGCGCCAGCTTGGCCGCGCTTTCCAGCGAGCGCACGCTGGTGGTGCCGACGGCCACGACGCGGCCACCGCGCGCCTTGCATTCCTCTATCGCCGCCACCGTTTCCTCGGGCACGGTGTACGTCTCGGTATGCATCGCATGATCCTCGGCGTTCTCCTCGTCGACCACGCGGAACGTGTCGAGCCCCACCTCCAGCTCGACCGTCTTCCAACCGACGCCCATGCCCTGCAGCCTTTCGATCAGAGCCGGGGTGAAGTGAAGCCCTGCCGTCGGTGCCGCGGCCGAGCTCTCGCGGCGCGAATAGACGGTCTGGTACATCTCGTCGTCGCCCGCGTAGTCCTTGATGTAGGGAGGAAGCGGGGTGCGGCCCGCCGCGTGCAGGGCCTCGTCCAGGCTGGGAAGCTCGGTGGAAAGCCTCACCTTGCGCTCGCCCCTCTGCGCGCCATGGGCGCCATCCGCCCAGTCCACCACCTCGGCCGACAGCACGACGTCGCCCGACTCGTCCACGAAGTCGACGACGGCCCCGCTTCCGGGCTTCAGCCGCTTGCCGGGGCGCACCAGCGCCTCCCAGTACGCAACCTTGTTGGTGCGCGGCTCGGGCCCTCCGCATTCCCTCAGCAGGAACACTTCGCATGCGCCTCCGGTGTTGCGCTTGGCACCTATCAGGCGCGCCGGACGCACGCGCGTCTCGTTGGCCACAAGAAGGTCGCCTTCATGCAGGTAGTCGACGATGTCGCGGAATATGCGGTCCTCAATGGCGCCCGTTTCGCGGTCCAGCACTAGAAGCCGGCACTCGTCGCGCACGGGCGCGGGCGACTGGGCGATAAGTTCCTCGGGAAGCTGGTAGTCGAAATCAGAAGTCTTCATGCAGCGAATTATACCCTGGAGGCGCAACAAAGCGACGCGGCCTAATTGTCGCGTTCGCCGAGGCCGGA
>CABVEH010000279.1 GCA_902497215.1 uncultured Eggerthellaceae bacterium
GCTGTCACCAGTGACGTTTGCCTTATGCTACTCTCCGTAAGACTGGTCGGCGTCCTCGGGCTTTACCTTGAGCAATGCCTGGAAGAAGTCCTTGTCGCGGGCGACGACGTCGCGGAGGCTGTACTGCTTCTGGTTGTCGTAGGCGCCTTTGTCCGATGCGACGCCGGTTGATTGAGCGCCCAGCATGTCGGCGATCATAAGCGCCCTGTAAAGATGGTATGCCTGGGTCACTATCAGCATGCTGTCGGCGCCGTATGTGTAGCACGCCCGGTATACCGACCCATAGGTATCGTATCCCGCATGGTCGACGGCTATTGCGTCCGAAGGCACGCCCAGGCTTTCCAGATATCGCTTCATGGCGTCCGACTCGTTGTAATGCGAGTCGCGGTTGTCTCCGCTGGCTATGATGACGGGGGCAGCCCCTGCCAGGTAAAGGTCGGCAGCCACTTCGAGCCTGTCAGCAAGGATGTCGGAAGGCGTGCCGTCGGGCAGAACGGATGCGCCCAGCACCAAGATGGCGTCGGCGTGCGTGCCTTCGTCCTGCACCTGGGCGATCGTGTGCACCTGGTCGCGGGTGCCGAGGATGCAGTAGGCGTTGATGGCCACCGTGGCAAGCACGAGCGCCACGACCACCGCAACGAGCGCCTTCAGTATGTTGACCAGCGTTTTCATGAAGCTAGATGTTAACGCAAAAAAGGCGGCGCTTTTCGATGCGCCGCCTTGCTGGTTATACGATGTTGCCTAGCTAAACCTACTTGGCAGACCCTTCGGCCTTTTTGCGGCCAGTGAATATGACTATGATGCTGGCGACCAGAACAAGGCCTGCGAAGCCGAGCATGATGAATGGCTTCGCGTCGCCCGAATTGACCAGGCTGCCATAGTTGTTGCCGTTGGGCGTCGCCGACTTCATCTTGCCGTAGACGGCATAAGGCGAGAACTTGGACGCCGGGAACGACACCGCGTTGGCCTGTGCGTCGGGAACGACGCCCTTGTTGATGGTGTCTACCGCACCTGCATGCAGGAACCCTACCGCCGCGTTCATGGTGGCAAGCGAGCCCTCAGGCACGCCCACGGTGAACTCGATAGGGCTTGCAAGCTCGGACATGGCGATGTCGCCCGTGCTGACGGTTCCGCACGAGGCCACGAGGTTCACGCCAAGGTCGTAGATGCTGAGGAGCGTGGCGCCCGAGAACTTCTTGTTCAGCTCGCTGATGGCGCCTGCGGCGCTTTCGGACCCCAGCTTGGTTGCCATAGGCGTCAGGGAGATGTCGACCTTGGAAAGGTCGCCGCCTGCGGCTTCGACGACCTGCGCGATCTTCTGCAGCTGCTCCGAAGTCAGCCCGACTGCGGTGCCTTTGCCGGCCAGCATGTTGGCCAGGTCGTCCTTCACCTTCTGCAGGATGTCGGCACCGATGGTCTGCAGCGTGGACTTGGCGCCCTCGGATATGGACGTGCCGGTTCCCATCTGGCCAAGCCCGATTCCGACAGCCGACGGGTCCTTCTCGAAGGCGGCCGGAGGCTTCTGATCGGGAGGATTGACGACGCCAGGGGCTTCGGTACCGGTGTATGCCGATGTGGCGATGGAGAACGGCACCGAACGCGATGCCGCATCGGTCATGGTGCCTTCGTCGTTGCGCGTGTCCATGGTGTACATGGCAGGCGCCGAGAAGCTGGAGTCGGTGACGTCCATGGACGAGACCACGATCTTTGCCCCCGTGCCGTCGCCTGCGCCCAGCTTGGCGGCCACGTTCACGGAAAGCTGGCCCAGATAGAAGACGCCGTCGTTGAAGGCCAAGGGGTCTTCGCCGTTCGACACGACGGCGACCACCGTGCTTCCCGATGCGTCGGACTGCGCGATGCGCGCATCGCGGGCCTCGGAGGACAGGGTGAAGGAGGTTTGGATGTAGCTTTGGTACCTTGCGTCGTCGGCCTGGACGTCGAACGAGACCATGAGCGAGTTGGCGTCGTTCGAGATCTGAGGCTTGAGGTTTATGCGCTGGCCGTTGTAGTCGATCGCCACGGAGGCATAGCCGTCGTCGGCGAACGCCACGGCGGGGACCATCAAGCCGAAGGCCAGAGCGAATGAAGCGAGGATGCTTGTC
>CABVEH010000280.1 GCA_902497215.1 uncultured Eggerthellaceae bacterium
CCACCGAGTCCGGGCGAAGCGGGAAGGCGACGGCCTTCCTCGACGAGTCTTGCGGCCTGCTTTCGGGAGCGCGGGTGGAATGCGTTGTCGCGTTCTCTCCCGTGTCGGAGGACTACCGGTCTCGGAGCTATTTCTCAGGGGAGTCCGTGCAGATGGATGTGGAAGAGGCCGAGGAGGTCGCTTTGCCTGCCCCGCTGCAGGCTGTCTACGACCTGCGCCGGAAGGCCATCGACATTCTCGGCCAGCACGGCGGCGACCAGGCCGGGGTGCTGCAGGCGCTCGTGTGCGGGTACCGCGGAACGATCCAGGACGATGGGACCTACGATGCGCTCAAGGCATGCGGGCTTGCTCATGTCGTCGCGGTGTCGGGAGCCCACCTGGCCATAGTGACCATGGTGTTCGGATGGCTGCTGAAGCTGCTCCACGCGGGGCGCAGGCTGACGCTTGCAGCTAGCGTGGCGTTCGTGTTGGTGTACCTCGCTTTCTCGGGCGTGCCGGTCTCGGCCGTGCGTGCGGCGATAATGGTCGTCCTGTCGCTCGTCGCCGGCGTCGCCGGGCGCCGCAACGCCACCTTGAACTCGCTGGCCGTGTGCCTCCTTGCATTCCTGGTGACGGACCCTTCGTCGTGCGTCTCGGTGTCGTTGTTCCTGTCCGCGGCTTCCACGCTCGGCATAGTTCTCTTCGCGTCGCTCGTTGCGTCGTGGATGTCCTCGTTCCCGAAGGCCTTGCGGTCGGCGGTGGCCGAGCCGGTCGGCCTCACGCTGTCGTCGAACCTGCTGACGATGCCTTTCTCGGCGGCCTCGTTCGGCATGCTGCCCGTGCTGTCCGTTCCGGCGAACGTGGTCGCGACGCCTCTGTTCTCGGCCGCATGCGTGTGCGGGCTCGTATGCACGGTAGCGGGATGCGCGGTCCCGGGGGTAGCCCAACCGGCCATAGGGGTGGCGTCGCTCGCTGCGTTCCCGCTGAAGGCGTTCGTCGAGTGGGCGTCCGCACTGCCGTTCTCCAGCGTGGAGGTCGACCTTCCGGTGGTCGGCATGTTGGTATTGTCCGGAGTCGCTGCGATAGCGTTGTGGGCGGCGTGGCCGAAGGTGAGCACCGCGGCGTTCTCGTCGGCCATGGGGGCGTTCCTTTTGGCATACGTCGCTTTGGCCTTCGGCGTCCCGCCAGGCGCGGGCGACTCGATAACCATGCTTGACGTCGGGCAAGGCGACGCCTTCTTGGTGTCAAGCTGCGGTCAGACGCTTCTCATAGACACGGGCAACGAGGACAGGAAGCTGCGCGACGCGCTTGCGTCCGTGGGCGTGCGGCGAGTGGACGCGGTTGCCGTGACGCATCCCGACGACGACCATTGCGCAAGCCTGCAGTCCCTTGCCTCGTACGCCGACGTGGGCGCGTTCCTGTGCGCCTCGCCCATGCTCGAATGCGGCTGCGGGAAGTGCAGGGGGTTGCTGGAGACGGCCAGAACGGCCGTAGGGGAGGAAGACGTCACCGCTCTGGACGTGGGCGACGTGCTGCACGTCGGCCGATTCGAGCTCGAGGTCGTGTGGCCCGAATCTTACGAAGACGAGGGAGGCAACGCCGACAGTCTGTGCCTTATGGCGCGGCTTGACTGCGACGGGGACGGATCGTTCGACTGGAAGGCGCTGTTCACGGGCGATGCGGAAAGCGGGCAGCTGGACGCCATGCTTCAGGCGGGGCTGCTGGAGGACGTCGACGTGCTGAAGGTCGGGCACCACGGGTCCAAGGCGTCCCTCGACGAGAAGGCGCTTGCGGTGCTGAAACCCGAGCTGGCGCTCGTCAGCTGCGGCGAGGGGAACCGCTACGGGCACCCTGCTCCGGACGCGTTGAACCTGCTGTCGTCCGTCGGCGCGCGCGTGGCCAGGACCGACGAGTCCGGCACCGTGAGGATGCGTTTCGACCAAGACGGCGTCACGCTTTCCGGCATTAGCAAGTAGAATAGGGGCATGGCAGAAAAGAAGGAAATACAGCTGCTTCCCGTCTACCTCGTTAACGGCGAGGACCACCTCAAGCGCGACGTGACGGTTGGCAGGCTCAAGGCAAGGCTCGAGAAGCTGGGCGACCTGTCGTTCAACTCCGACAGG
>CABVEH010000281.1 GCA_902497215.1 uncultured Eggerthellaceae bacterium
TCGCGACGGTACACCTTGCCGGGAGATACTGGGATGCGGGATGGTCGACCCGAACGTGCTGGAGATGAGCGGCATCGATCCCGAGGTTTATTCAGGGTTCGCTTTCGGGATGGGCGTAGAGCGCATCGCGTGCCTGAAGTACGACGTGCCCGACCTGCGCATGCTGCTCGAAGGCGACATGCGTTTCTTGAGGCAGTTCTAGAAAGAGAAGAAGATGAAACTTTCACTCAAATGGGTCAATGACTACGTCGACGTTCCTGCGGACACCCAGGAGTTCTGCGACCGGCTGGACCTCACGGGCACCGGCGTCGAAGGCGTCGAGAAGCTGGGAAGCTCGCTTGAAGGCGTGGTGGTCGGCCATGTGCTGACCTGCGAGGACCACCCGGACTCCGACCACATGCACGTGGTCACCGTGGACGTCGGGGCCGACGAGCCGCTGCAGATCGTGTGCGGCGCTCCCAACATCGCCCAGGGCATCAAGGTGCCCGTGGCCACGGTCGGCGCGGTGCTGCCCAGCGAGGACGGCGGGTTCAAGATAAAGAAGAGCAAGCTGCGTGGCGTCGTCAGCTGCGGGATGTGCTGCTCGAAGCGCGAGCTTGGCCAGGGAACCGACCACGAGGGCATCTGGGTCCTTCCCGAGGACGCGCCCGTCGGAATGCCCATTTCCGACTACCTCGGCGAGGGCGACACGGTGCTCGATCTGGAGATAACGCCCAACCGCCCCGACTGCCTGTCGGTGGTGGGCCTTGCGCGCGAGATCGGCGCGATGTACCAGTCTGCAGTGAATTACCCCTTGCAGGCCGACATGGACAAGCTTGATGCGGTGACTGCCGGCGCAGACGTCGCCGATTCGGTGCAGCTCGAGATAACCGACGTCGATCGCTGCCAGCGATACACCGCCCGCGTAATCGACGGGGTCAAGGTGGGCCCGTCGCCTGACTGGCTGGCGGCCGCGGGTGCGCGCTCGATCAACAACGTGGTCGACGTCACCAACTACATCATGTTCCTGTACGGCCAGCCCCTGCACGCCTTCGACTACGACACGCTGGCCGACAGCGACGGCAACGTGAAGGTCATCGTGCGCCCCGCGAAGGACGGCGAGAAGTTCACGACCCTCGACGGCGCCGACCGTGTGTTGACCTCCGACATGACCGTGATCGCCACGCCCGAGCAGGCCGTGGCGCTTGCGGGCGTCATGGGAGGGCTCACGTCCGAGGTGGAGGACCACACCACCACCATCCTGCTGGAGTCCGCCACGTTCAGCCGCGCGCACACCTCGCGCACCAGCCGCAACCTGGGGCTCATATCCGAGGCGTCCATGCGCTACGAGCGAGGCGTCGACGACGTCCCCATAGCCGACATATCCGCCGCCGCCGCGGCGCTCATGGCCGAGGTGTCGGGCGGCACGGTGCGCCCGGGAATCGTCGACCTTTACCCCGTCAGGTCCGAGCCTGTCCCCCTGAAGTTCCGCCAGGGAAGGTTCAACGCGATGATGGGGGCCGAAATCCCGTCCGACTTCATAGTTGACGTGCTGGAGCGCCTAGGGTGCGAGGTGTCGTCCACCGACGACGCCGACGTGCTCGACGTGGTCGCGCCCACGTTCCGTCCCGACCTCGAGCGCGAGATCGACCTCTACGAGGAGGTCGTCCGCCTTTGGGGCATGGACCGCATAGTGCCGACGCTGCCCTCGTCGCCCGAGCGCGTGGGCGTCCGCGAGCAGTGCGAGACGGTCCGTGACATAGTCAACGGCGCCCTTCGCGCCAGCGGCATGAACGAGACGATGACCTACTCCTTCGCAGAGCCCGGCGACGTCGAGGCCGCACGCATGGACTCGCTCGACCTCGGGATGCCGGTCAGGCTGATCAACCCCCTGAACGCCGACCAGTCGGTGATGCGCCAGACCATGCTTCCGGGCCTTCTGCGAAGCGTCGCCTACAACCAGCACCACGGCACCAAGAACATCCAGCTGTACGAGATCGGCACCGTGTTCTCCACGGCAGAGGGACGTAAGAAGCCCAAGGAACGCACCAAGGTGGCCGGCGTGCTCGCGGGGGCGATGCGCGAGGACGCGTGGAACTCCAAGGCCGTGCAG
>CABVEH010000282.1 GCA_902497215.1 uncultured Eggerthellaceae bacterium
GAAATGTGTCAAAAGTGAACGTCCCCTGACACACCCCGACACATTCCCAAAGCAATTTCCTTGACGGACGCCCGCCGCCTCAGGTCCATCATCGTCGCGGCCCCTGGGAAAGCAGGAGCCCCGCTATGGTCATCACAAGGCCGGCGACTATCGGCGCATTCAGCGGCTCGCCGAGGATTATGACGGAAGCGGTCGCCGTGATTGCAGGAACCAGGTAGATGTACGTTGCGGTCACGGTCGCGCCCAGATGCTTAACGGCAACGCTCCACGAAACGAAGCAGGCGGCGGACGCCACGGCGCCGAGGAAGACGAGGTTGAGCGCGGCCCTCCAGTTCAGCAATGCGTCGACTTGCGGAGGATGCGGGTCGAAGGCGAGCGTTGCTGCCAGGATGAAGGCCACTCCCCACACGAACGTGCGCTTCGTAGCCGCAATGGTCTCGTATCCCCTTCCCGCGATTCGAGCCACCAGGGTCGAATAGACGGCCCACACGAACGCGGCGGCAAGCGCCAAAAGGTCGCCGAAGGCGGCCGGTCCAGCGAAGTCCATTGCACCCTCGTGTCCGGTGGCACCGACGCCGACGACGACAAGCCCCGCCATCGCCAGCGCAAAGCCACAGAAGAAGCGCGCATTCATAGAAGAACGGTCGCCAAACGCAGTGGAAAACAACGCCGTGAACAGGGGCGAAGCCGCCACTATCACGCCCACCGAGGTCGCCGATGCGTACACGAGAGCCACGTTTTCCAGAAGGTAGTAGCTTGCAATTCCCGTCGCTCCGGCGGCGGCGAAAAGCAGCTCGTCCTTCCCATGCCGAAGCTTCAGGACATGCGGGCGGATGGCGCAGAGGACGAGAAGCCCGAGCGCAAACCGCAGCAGCAGTATCCACAAAGGGGAGACGTCCGTCAGGAGCACCTTCGTCGAAACGAACGTCATTCCCCAGACGCCTATGGTGAAGAGCGCTACGAGATGGTATTTCATGCGCGCCCCGCGCCCCGGCCGTGCATCGCCCTGTAGGCTGCTGGCGTGCACCCGATGCGCTTCTTGAACTCGCGCGTCAGGTGCGCCTGGTCGGCGAAGCCGAGCTCGGCTGCCGCATCGGCCGGGTTCGCTCCCTTCGAGAGGAGGCTACACGCCGAATCCACGCGCAATGCCAGCTGGTACCGCACGGGCGCGATCGAGAACACGCGCCTGTACGCACGGATGAGCGCATACGGGGTGATTCCTTCGGTTTCCGCGAACTCCCCCAAAGCGACGGGGTCGGCAACGCGCCCCATGATGCGCGCGTGCAGGCGAAGCGCTGCCTCTTCATGCCTGGCCGTCTTCGAATGCGCTCCGGAGGCCTCGCCCAACGATTGCACGAAGCATGAAAGCGCCTCCAGCGCCTCGCTCTCGCGATGCCCGTCAAGCAGTCTCAGCACGTTCCCGAACCGCTTGCGCAACGGCGTGTCCGTTTCGGAAGGCGTCCTGAACCGCTTCCCTCCGAGGACGGCCGCCCCCACCGTGATGCTGTCGTAAGCGAACGGCGCCTCGCCGTCCTGCATGCACCCGTGCGCGTCGCCGGGATTGAAGACCAGGACGTCGCCCGGTCCGATATGCATGCCCTCGCCGTTGAGCCTGAGCACGCGTTCGCCTTCGCGGACGACGCCGAACACGTAGTGGCCGTGGGCGTGCTCAGGAAACGGCTGCAGGACTCCGCTGTAGGTCCTGCGTTCTCCTTCGAGCAGGGAGATGGGTTCGATTGTGCAGGCTTCTTTCATGATGCGCCATGTCCTTTCAAGGACAGGATAGCCTTGTTCCGCGAACTGTTCTTGAACGGAATTGCGCTTTTTGCGCCGTCCTCCTGGTCGTAGGAATGCGCCAGCGTCGATGGGCCAGGCCACTTTGTCGCACTCGACAGGTTCCCCGACCGCCTTTCTGTGTCGGGGGGACGTTCGCTTTTGACACATTGATGCAAACGTGCATGACAGAGGGCCGGGTCATTTGTCACGCACAAATTTGAATTTGAGTCACGAGAACCGTCCCCCCCCCCATCATGATTCCGTTGCCGCACCCTATATCGAGAATGGTGTC
>CABVEH010000283.1 GCA_902497215.1 uncultured Eggerthellaceae bacterium
CTTAGGGAAGAGGCAGCCCCGCCGGGCCTTCTGCAGCTCGACCCATTCGGCGTTCCAGTCCCTGGTGGTGAGTTCCGGTTTGAAGCCCATGACATCCTTTCTCCATCGAAAGAGTCTATACTTTGTTGGAAGAATTTCGGAGTTCGTATCCCAACCGTAATCAGGAGTTCAACATGCAAGTCGAACTGCTATACCACACGCCCGACCCCGAGCGCGCGATAGCCACGGCGGCACGCCTGTGCTATGCGCCGGTGGGCGCGTCCGAGCTGATGGAGACCATGCCCGAGGAGCGCGTGCGCTCGGTGCTGTCCACCATCATGGCCAGCGGGCACTTCTCCACGCTAGAGCACGCCAGCTACACGTTCGCCATCGACGGCGTGTCGCGCGCGCTGACCCACCAGCTGGTACGTCACCGCCTGGCCAGCTTCAACCAGCAGTCGCAGCGCTACGTGAAGTTCAAGGACGGCATAGAGGTGGTCAAGCCCGGCAGCGTGACCGCGTCGCCCGAGGCGTCCGCCGTCTTCGACGAGGCCATGGCGGCCGCCGAGCAGGCGTACGCGTCGCTGATGGAGCTGGGCATCCCGGCCGAGGACGCGCGCTTCGTGCTGCCGAACGCCGCCGAGACGAAGATCGTGGTCACCATGAACGTGCGAGAGCTTCTGCACTTCTTCGAGCTGCGCTGCTGCAACCGCGCGCAGTGGGAGATCCGCGAGCTGGCGCTGAAGATGCTGCAGCTGGTCAAGCCGACCGCCCCTTACGTGTTCATGGACGCCGGCGCCTCGTGCGTGCGCGGCACGTGCCCCGAAGGCAAGATGACGTGCGGCACGCCCTACGAGAAAGTCGTGCGCGAGTGACGACCGCAGGCGCCCCAGAGCGCGGTGGCAGCGACCAGAGCGACCTGAAGCGCGCGTTCGCCGAGGACGGCGAGCTGAAGACCCACGTGGGTGGCCAGGCGCTTCTGGAAGGCATCATGATGCGCGGCAAGTACAATTGGGCCGTCGCCGTTCGAGAGCCTGACGGGAACATCTACATCGAGGAGCACGACCTGGCGTCGGGCAAGAAGAAGCACAAGTGGATGTCGTGGCCGCTCGTGCGCGGGTGCGTCGCGCTGGTCGAGTCGCTGGCGCTGGGGTTCAAGGCGCTGGAAATCGCCGGAGAGCACGCGTTCGGCGACGAGGAAGGCGAGGAGAAGTCGGAAGGCGAGGCCGCGAAGATGGTCGAGGCCTTCGAGGAAGGCTTCGACGATGCCGCCGACCGGTCGTTCGTGAGCGACGGGGAAGCCGTTGCGGAACAAGCTAAGGAAGAGGGCGAGGGCGGCCTTGGCAAGGGCGCCATGGCCGTTTCCATGGTGCTGGGCGTCGTCTTGGGGGTCGCGCTGTTCCTGGTGGTTCCAGCGGTGGTCACCAACCTGATAGTGGGCGAGTACGACTCGAACATGGTGCTTTGGAACGTCGTGGACGGCATTCTGCGCGTTGCGGTGTTCATCTTCTACATATGGCTGATCGGGCGCATGGAGGACATTCGGCGCATGTTCATGTACCACGGCGCCGAGCACAAGACCATCCACTGCTACGAGCACGGGCTGCCGCTGACGCCCGAGAACGCCCGCAGCTTCCCGCGCCTGCACGTGCGTTGCGGCACGGCGTTCCTCATCATGGTGCTGGTGCTGGCCATCATCGTGTACACGATAGTCCCCGTGAACGCCATGATCGACGCGTGGGGCGTGCCCGACGGCGCACCGAAGCTGCTGCTGGTGATCGCGGTGCGCATCGTGTTCCTTCCGGTCATCGCCGGCATATCCTACGAGATCACCGTGAAGTGGGCGGGAACGCACCCCGACAACCCGCTTGTGAAGGTGATTCTCTGGCCCGGCATGCAGATGCAGTACCTCACCACCAACGAGCCTGACGACGGGCAGATAGAGTGCGCCATCCTTGCCATGCAGAAGGTCCTGGAACGCGAGGAAGCCGAGGCTGCCAAGGCGTAAGGCGTGACGGGGGACGTTCGCTTTTGACACATGCGTGACAGTGGGGTCGGGTCGTTTGTCACATTGCGGCGC
>CABVEH010000284.1 GCA_902497215.1 uncultured Eggerthellaceae bacterium
GACACGACCTTAGATATATCATAGAACGCACGCAATCATAGACTGGCTGCAAAAGCAGCCATCGAAAGGAAACCCGTCATGCAGATGAAGCCCGAGCAGCTGGAGCTCATTCGCGAGCAGCTGCATACAATAAAGGACCGCTCCCCGTTCTATGCCAAGAAGTTCGAAGGCATCGACGTCGCCGACGTGGCGTCGCAGGCCGACTTCGAGAAGCTGCCGTTCTCGGAAAAGGACGACCTGCGCTCGGTGTACCCGCTTGGGCTGCAGGCAGTCCCCGACGCGGAAGTCGTGCGCATCCATTCTTCGTCGGGAACGACGGGCACCCCCGTCATAATCCCTTACACCTCGCAGGATGTCACCGACTGGGCCGTGCAGTTCGCCCGCTGCTTCGAGATCGCCGGAGTAGGCGTGCTCGACCGCGTACAGATCACCCCGGGCTACGGCCTGTGGACGGCAGGCATCGGTTTCCAGGCCGGTTGCGAGCGCCTGGGGGCAATGGCAATCCCCATGGGCCCGGGCAACACCGAGAAGCAGCTGCGCATGATGCAGGACCTGAAGTCCACCGTGCTCTGCGCCACCAGCAGCTATGCGCTTCTGCTCGCCGAAGAGATCAACGCCCGCGGGCTGCGCGACAAGCTGCACCTGCGCCGCGGCGTCATCGGCAGCGAGCGCTGGGGCGAGAAGATGCGCAACCGCATCCAGGACGAGCTGGGCATCGAGATTTACGACATCTACGGCCTGACCGAGATCTACGGCCCCGGCATCGGCATAAGCTGCGACGAGCACTGCGGCATGCACATCTTCGAGGACTTCTGCTACATCGAAGTGGTCGACCCGAAGACGGGCGAGCCGCTTCCCGACGGCGAGGTTGGCGAGCTTGTCATCACCACGCTGCGCAAGCAGGGAGCGCCGCTTATCCGCTACCGCACGCACGACCTGACCCGCATCCTTCCCGGCGATTGCAAGTGCGTGTGCGGGGAGAAGCATCCGCGCATCGACACGCTTGTGGGGCGCACCGACGACCTGTTCAAGGTGAAGGGCTGCAACATCTTCCCCGCCCAGGTGGAGGAGGTCATCGCCATCACCGACGGCACCAGCAGCGAGTACCAGGTGATGATCGACCACGTCGACGGCCATGACGAGATGACCATCCTGTTCGAGACGCCCCTTGAAGGCGAGTCGCGCGAGAAGGCCGAACTCGAGCTGGCCACCATCTTCAAGGCGAAGTGCGGATGCACCCCCATTGCCAAGGGCGTCCCCATGGGCGAGCTTCCGCGCAGCGAGAAGAAGACGAAGCGCATCTTCGACAGCAGGTACTAGCGGAAGGTTCTTGCGGCAGCGTCCCTATCGCTCGGAGACGTTCAGGCAAAGCACGGCAAGCTGCGTGCGGTTCTTCAGCTGCTTCTTCGACAGTATGGTGCTTATGTAGTTGCGAACCGTGCCCTCGCTGAGGAACAGCTCGTCTGCGATTGCGTGGTTGTCCTTGCCTCTCGACACAAGCATGGCTATCTGCCGCTCGCGTTGCGTCAAGCCGTCAAGCGGGTCTGGCGCAGGGCCGTCGAAGATTGCAGGGCCTTCTGCCGCCGCCGCCATTTCGCGGTTCTTCTGCGAAAGTACGAACGCCTTCGTGCTGGCGGCGTCGCGCGATTCAAGCAGGCAACGCAAGGCGTCAAGGTCTCGCGCCGTGCTCCACGCCAGAAGGGCGGCTGCGACGCAAAGGCAAAGCACTACGACCGGATGCTGAAGGTGGAACAATGCGGCGGCCATCACCCACGCGGCAATCCACGCCGACCTTGCCACGGGGTTGCGTTCGAACATGCACAGGCATGCGGCGACGGGAAGGAAGGCGTGGGCGAAGGGCAGCGCGGCGCAAATCGCGAGGAAGGCCAGGAGCGCCAGGGTCCTAGGCGTGCCCGACCGCAGCAAGCCTATGACGCACACGGCTATGGCGGAAGCAAGGAAGCCGACGATGTCGTACGGCTCCAATCCAACAAGCACCTTGAAGGCAAGGCACATCAGGCACATGGCTGCGCTGTCGATCAGTCTTCCCATCGTCGG
>CABVEH010000285.1 GCA_902497215.1 uncultured Eggerthellaceae bacterium
CCGAGGTGTACTCCAACACGGGCGGCCAGGCGTCGAAGGCCTCCAACATCGGCCAGGTGGCGCAGTTCGCCGCCGCCGGCAAGGACATCAAGAAGAAGTCGCTGTCGGAAATCGCCATGAGCTACGGCTACGTGTACGTGGCGCAGGTCGCCATGGGCGCGAAGCAGGCCCAGACCATCAAGGCCATCAAGGAGGCCGAGGCCTATCCGGGCCCCTCGCTCATCATAGGCTACAGCCCCTGCGAGATGCATTCCATCAAGGGAGGCATGAGGAACTGCCAGACCGAGATGGCCAAGGCGGTCGAGTGCGGCTACTGGAACCTCTTCCGCTACAACCCTGCGGCCCCCGAGGGCAAGCGCTTCGTGCTCGATTCGAAGGAGCCCACGGGCGACGTGAAGGACTTCCTCATGAACGAGGCGCGCTACAGCCGGCTTACCCGCGAGTTCCCCGGTCGTGCCGACGAGCTGTTCGAGAGGAACAGCCAGGAGGCGGCGGAACGTTACGAGCACCTCAAGAAGATGCAGGAACTTTACGCCTAGCCTTCTTGCATCAGGCAAACATATGTTCTAATATATCCCCATCCAACTTTTCTCGGATGGGGATATTCTTTTGGTCATGGAGCGAATCGTCTTGGGCATAGACCCCGGCCTTGCCAATACGGGCTGGGGCGTGATGATGCAGCGTGGTTCAAGCCTCAGCTGCCTTGCCTACGGCTGCGTCAGCACGCCGTCCTCGCACGACATCTCCATACGCCTCATGAAGATCCACGACCAGATAGGCGCAGTGATATCCAGGTTCTCTCCCCAATGCCTCGGAATCGAGACGATCTTCTTCGACCGCAACGTCACTGCGGCCTTCGGCACGGGCCAGGCGCGGGGCGCCGCGCTGGTGGCGTGCGCCAAGGGAGGCCTGAAGGTGGGGGAGTTCACTCCCAGCCAGATAAAGATGGCGGTCGTCGGCGAGGGCAACGCCGAGAAGCAGCAGGTGCAGTACATGGTGCAGCAGATACTCGGGCTCAAGGAAGCGCCGCACCCCGACCATGCGGCCGATGCGCTTGCCGCCGCCATATGCTACGTAACGCACGAAGGGGCCGCCGTATGATCGCTTTCCTGGAAGGCACAGTCGCCCAGAAGGGCCAGGGGGCGGCATGCATCGACGTCGGCGGCGTCGGATACGCCCTGGGCATGTCTCAGAGCTCCGTCGCTGCGCTTCCCCCCGTCGGGGAACGCGCCCGCGTGCTGTGCCGCATGTCCGTCACCGATTCCGGCGTCTTCCTGTACGGGTTCGCCACCGAGGACGAACGCGGCCTCTTCGACGAGCTCGTCCAGATAAGCGGCATCGGCCCGAAGACGGCCCTGGCCGCGCTATCGTGCTTCACCCCCTCCGAACTCGCGTCGGCCGTGGCGTCGCAGGACGTCAAGGCCATATCCAAGATACCCGGCATCGGCAAGAAGTCGGCGTCGCGCATCGTCCTCGAGCTGAAGGACAAGTTCCCGCAATTCGAAGGCGGCTTCGAGGCGGGTTCGGCGCCGCAGGCCGAATCGCCCACCTTCGACGCCGTTAGGGAGGCGCTGAAGTCCATGGGCTTCACGCCCGACGAGATAGACTTCGCGCTGAAGGACGCCGACGCGGCGCTCGACGAGTCCGCCATGCTGCAGCACGCCTTGAAGAGGATGGTCTAGCCCATGTCGGAACCCGTCGAGATAGAAGGCATGGTGTTCGAGGCCGATCAGGGCGACGGCTCGGGTGCGGGCCTGCGCACCATGTCGCCGTCCGAGACCGCCGAAGACGTCGCAATCGATGCAAGCCTGCGCCCCAGGCTGCTTTGCGACTACATCGGGCAGGAAAGGATCAAGGAGTCGCTTTCCATCCTCGTCGAGGCGGCGAAAGACCGCGGCGAGGCGGCCGACCACATTCTGCTGTACGGCCCTCCGGGGCTCGGCAAGACCACCCTTGCCAGTGTGGTGGCCAACGAGATCGGCTCGTCCATGAAGGTCACCAGCGGCCCGGCAATCGCGCGCACTGGCGA
>CABVEH010000286.1 GCA_902497215.1 uncultured Eggerthellaceae bacterium
CGCCCAGAACGCGCTTGTGAGCGAGGCTTTCGAAGGCGCAGGCGAAGGGCCTGACTTCATGGAAGGCAAGACCCCCATCGTCATGGCCTACTGGGGCGCGGCGAACACCGACACGGCATACGGGAACCCCTCCTTCGACATGGAGGTCATAGGGTTCCCGAGCGACAAGGGGCAGATGCCGGTGCTTTCAATGACGGGGTGCGCAGTGGCTTCCAAGGGCGAGCATGTCGAGGAGGCGCTTGACGTCGTGGACGTGATCCTCTCGGAAGAGGCCTTGGGCCTGTATGCCGAGAAGAACCGCGTGATCTCGCCGTCGAAGAACGTGAGCGTGGAATGCGTGGATGCGCTCAAGCCTTTAAGCGAGAAGGTGGAAGGCGACACGTACGTGCTGGCGTCGAACGCCGCCATGGACGTGGAACAGTGGGGCAACGTCTGCCTTGTCGTGCGCGACCTTCTCGGTGGAGCCTCGGTGGACGAGTGCATGGCCAAGCTGGACGAGCTGCAGGGAGTGTAGCTCTCCTTACAGCACGGCCTTGATGCGCTCGACGGCCTCCTTGGTGGCCTCCCGGTCGCCGAAGGCGGTCAGCCGTATGTATCCCTCTCCGGCAGGCCCGAAGCCGGCTCCCGGAGTGGTCACCACGTTCGCTTTTTCCAGCAGCAGGTCGAAGAAGTCCCACGAAGGCATTCCGTCCGGGGTCTTGCACCATACGTAGGGGCTGTTGACCGCCCCGAACACCTGAAGGCCGGCGCCCTTGAGGCCTTCCTTGATCACGCGGGCGTTCTCGCGGTAGTAGCCGAGCGCATCGTCCACCTGGCGTGCGCCTTCGTCGGTGTATATGGCCGCCGCACCTTTCTGGATTATGTACGACGCGCCGTTGAACTTGGTGGACTGGCGGCGCATCCACAGGTCGTTGAGCGACTGGCCGTCGCGCAAGAGCGCCTTGGGAATGACGGTATAGCCGCAGCGCATCCCCGTGAAGCCCGCGGTCTTCGAGAACGAGCGGAACTCGATGGCGCAGGTCTTCGCGCCTTCCACCTCGAAGATGGAGTGCGGCACGCCAGGTTCGGTGATGAAGCGCTCGTAGGCCGCGTCGAACATGATCAGCGAGTCGTTCTCGTTGGCGTAGTCCACCCATTCCTTCAGCTGGTCGGCGGTAAGCACCGTCCCCGTGGGGTTGTTGGGCGAGCACAGGTAGATCACGTCCACCTTGCCCTCGGGAATCGGCGGGCAGAACCCGTTCTCGGCGGTGGTGGGCATGTAGTGGATGTTCGTCCATTCCTCGGCGTCCACATCGTACTCGCCGGCCCGGCCCTCAAGCGCGTTGCTGTCGACGTACACCGGGTACACGGGGTCGCAGACCGCGACCTTGTTGTCGCGCGACAGGATGTCCCCGATGTTGCCGCAATCGCTCTTGGCTCCGTCCGACACGAAGATCTCGTCGGGCGCGATGTCCACGCCTCGCGCCTTGAAGTCGTTCTCGACAATGGCCTCGCGCAGGAAGTCGTACCCCTCGTAGGGGCCGTAGCCTTTGAAGGTGTCGGCGCTGCGCTGCTCGTCTACGGCCTCGTGCATCGCGTCGACCACCGCAGGCACCAACGGCTGCGTGACGTCGCCTATCCCCAGCTTGATTATCTTTGCGTCGGGGTTCGCGTCCTGGAACGCCTCGGTGCGCCGGGCGATCTCGGCGAAGAGGTAGCTTCCGGGCAGCTTCTCGAAGTTCTCGTTGACTCTGGCCATCATCTGTCCTTTCTATAAACGGCCCTGTTGTTGGGCGTCTCGTCCACTTCCACCTGCGCGACCGGCAGTCCCTGGGCTAGCAGCCTGTCGTAGAAGTGCCGCGCAAGGTTCTCGGCCGTCGTGCGGAAGGGGAGCCACTTCAGCTGGAATCCTTCCTTCTCCAGCACCTTGGCGGCCTTCTTGGAAAGCGTTCCCTCCTCCACGAGGAACGTGTGGTCGAACTCGTCGGCCAGTTTTCCATGCGATTCATTATAATCGGGTGATGCAACAAGCCAAGGTTAGGAAG
>CABVEH010000287.1 GCA_902497215.1 uncultured Eggerthellaceae bacterium
TCCAGCGCCGTGGACAAGGCGCTGGCCGCCATGAGCGACAAGGGCTACGTCTACGAGAAGGACGGGGCCACCTGGTTCCGCTCCACCGCCTTCGGCGACGAGAAGGACCGCGTGCTCATCAAGGAGAACGGCGAGTTCACATATTTCACCAGCGACGTCGCCTACCACTACGACAAGATAATGCGCGGGTTCGACCACCTGATCGACCTGTGGGGCGCCGACCATCACGGCTACATCAAGCGCTGCGAGGCCATGCTGGAGGCCTGGGGATACCCGGGCAAGCTGGAAGTGGTGCTGGGCCAGCTGGTGAACCTGCTGCGCAACGGCGAGCCCGTGCGCATGAGCAAGCGCACCGGCGAGATGGTCACGTTCGAGGAGCTCATCGACGAGGTGGGCGTCGACGCCACGCGCTTCATAATGCTGTCGCGCTCATCCGACCAGCCCATCGACTTCGACATCGAGGAGGCCAAGAAGAGCGACAGCTCCAACCCTGTCTACTACGTGCAGTACGCGCACGCCCGCATCTGCTCCATCCTACGCAAGGCTGCGCCCGCCGACGTGGCCGCTGCGGCCGAGGCGGGGGAGTGCACGATGGAGGACGTGGCCTGTGCCGTGATTCCCGCCGACGTCGACCTGTCGCCGCTGACGCACGAGAGCGAGCTTGCCCTGATCCGAAAGATCGCCGACTTCGGCGAGCTGGTGGCCCTGGCCGCCCGCGACCGAGCGCCGTTCCGCCTGACGCACTACTCGCAGGAGCTTGCCAGCCTGTTCCATGCGTTCTACACCAACTGCCGCGTCATCACCGACGACGCAGACGTGCAGGCTGCGCGCCTGGCGCTCTGCGACGCCACGCGCATCTCCATCGCGCTGTCGCTTTCGCTCATGGGAGTCTCCGCCCCCGCCAAGATGTAGGACGGAACGAAAAGAGTGGTGGGCCCGGCCGGATTCGAACCGACAGCCAAGCGATTATGAGTCGCCTGCTCCACCGTTGAGCTACAGGCCCACAGAAAAAACGCTCGAACGAGCACGGCTTATTCTATATCATTTTGACCGTATTGGAAGAGCCGCCGTTGCGACATCGAGCGAAGGATGGAGAAGCGATGGAACCTGGGGCCTGCAGAAGCGGAGTCATCGACGTCGGCGGAGGAATGCGCGGCATATACGCCACGGGCGTGTTCGACAGATGCCTGGACGACGGCGTGTCGTTCGACGTCGCGATAGGGATATCCGCCGGGAGCGCCAACATCTGCTCGTACCTCTCGCGCCAACGCGGGCGCAACATAGAGTTCTACGCGAACTACTCGTTCCGTCCCGAGTACATGGGCCTGCGCAACTTCCTCGAGAACGGCTCGTACATCGACATGGACTACGTCTACGGAGAGCTGTCGAACGAAGGCGGGGAGTTCCCCGTCGACTACGACGCGCTCGCGGCTAGCCCCACCGACTGGAGGATAGTGGCCTGCGAGGCCGACACGGGCGAGACCGTGTACTTCGACAAGTCGGACATGTCGCGCAACCACTACGGGATCCTGGGCGCGTCGTCGTCCATCCCGTTCGTCTGCAAGCCCTACGAGGTGGACGGCTCGGCGTACTTCGACGGCGCGCTGGGCGACACGGTGCCTTTGGAGAAGGCCTTCGAGATGGGCTGCACCAGGGTGGTGCTGATACTCACGAAGCCGGCCGACGTGGCCAGGGAGGTCGGGAAGGACGCCCTGTTCGCCAAGCTGATAAGGCACAGGTACCCCGAGGCCGCGAAGCGCCTGGAGGGAAGGGCCGACAGGTACAACTTCGGGGTGGCACTGGCCAAGGAACTTGAGAAGGACGGCCTGGCGCTGGTGGTTGCGCCCGACGACACCTGCGGGGTGGACACGCTCGTGCGCGACAAGGAGGCGCTCATGCGGCTGTACCGCAAGGGCTACGACGACGGCGCTGCCATAAGGCCGTTCCTGGAAGGTTAAGGAGAACCGCTGGGGTGCCGCGCAGCGTCTGTGGTTACGACGGCCGACAGGCCGGGCCATT
>CABVEH010000288.1 GCA_902497215.1 uncultured Eggerthellaceae bacterium
AGGCGGCTTCCGCACGCTCGACATCACCGGAGGGTCCCCCGAGATGAACCCCCACCTGGAATGGTTCGTCGACGAGGCGGCCAAGATTGCCGACGAGGTGATAGTCCGAAGCAACCTCACGATATTGAAGTCGCCGGAGCATGCGCACTTCAAGGACGCGTACGCCCGCAACAAGGTGAAAATAGTCACGTCGCTTCCCTACTACGACGAGCAGTACTGCGACCTTCAGCGCGGACGCGGAGTGTTCGAGGCGGTCGTCGACCAGATACGCGACCTGAACTCGCGTGGGTATGGAATCGACCCCGAGCTGCAGCTCGACCTGGTGTACAACGTCGACGGCCCCTTCCTTCCGCCCGACCAGCGCGAGCTCGAGGAGTTCTACGCCTACCAGCTGAAGAAGGCCCACGGCGTGGAGTTCAACGGGCTCTACGCCTTCAACAACTACCCGCTCGGCAGGTTCGCTGCCGACCTGGTCCGCAAGGACAAGATGGACTACTACCTGAAGCTTCTCGCGGACAACTACAACGCGTCCGTCGTCGCGCACATGATGTGCCGATCGCAGGTGAACGTCGACTACGACGGATGTCTTTACGACTGCGAGGTCAACCATGTGCTTGGGCTGCCCATCGAAGAGGCCGCCAACGTCCGCGACATCGTGGAGGCGCCGCTTCCCAAGCGCTCCATCCGCACCAACCCCGTCTGCTACAGCTGCGCCGCGGGCAGTGGGTCAAGCTGCGGAGGGTCGCTGATGGACAAGGTGGCCTTCCGCGAAGCCCTGGGGTAAGGGCGTGTCGATATCCCTTTCGCAACCGCAAGGTAGCGCTTCGGTTGCGAACCTTCGCGATAGGTAACGTCTCCCATACCTCGCATCATCGAACGCAACGCCTGCGCCTTCGATGCCCTTTCAGCCCATACACTCGCACCATGAACGGCAGTCTGCCGCATGTTAGTTGCACGACAAGGAACGGTCATGAAGGGTGCGAGGGAGAAAGCCAGCAGAGGCGTCATATCGGCCATAGCGAAGGAGGCGTCGGGCTACGAGCCTACCGGAAGGCAGGCCAGGGCCATCGCCGTGTCGCTGCTCGTGCTGCTGACGCTTCTTGCGGTCTCCCTCTTCTGTGCCAGGCCCGCATGGGCCGACGAGACGGCAGACGTCCAGACGATAGGGAGCGCAGACCAGCTGAAGGCCTTCCGCGACTCCGTCAATTCGGGCGACCCGTATTCCGGCAAGACCGTGAAGCTGACTGCCGACATCGACGTGAGCGGAACGGACTGGACCCCGATAGGCGCCGGCACGCGCAAGAGCAGCGGCGCCGCCGCGGGAAGCACGCCGTTTTCCGGAACGTTCGACGGAGCAGGCCACACGGTGTCCGGCGTCGCCATCTCCACGACGCCGGACGCGGACTACGCGCTGGGCTTCTTCGGAATAGTGGACGGCGGAACGGTGCAGAACCTGAGCTTGAAAGACGTGAGCCTTGCGGCCGCGAACAGCGAGCTTGCAGGCGGAGCGGTGGGGCTGCTCGTCGGGAACGGCACGGTTTCGAACGTACATGTGTCTGGAAAGATAACCGGGGCTGCCGGCATAGGCGGCATCGTCGGACGCATGACGCTTTCGGGGACCGTCTCGAACTGCACGAACAACGCCACCGTGGCGCAGCAGGGAAGCACGGGCAACGCCGGGGGCATAGTGGGCGCGGCATACTACACCACCGAGTCGGGGCAGATGACCATAAGCGGCTGCACGAACAACGGCGCGGTCAGCGGGAGCAACGCCACCGGCGGCATCGCCGGGCTCTGCTGCGCCTTCGTCGGGAAATGCACGAACAATGGGGCCGTGACGGCTTCCGGCTATGGCGCGGGAGGCATCGTCGGCGACCAGAAGAACTACGGCGGCATCAACGGCTGCACGAACACCGCAGCGATCTCCAACACGAACGGCCAGTCCTACGGAACGGGCGGCATCGTCGGCTGGGTGCGCTACGACGGCG
>CABVEH010000289.1 GCA_902497215.1 uncultured Eggerthellaceae bacterium
CGCGCGCCTCTTCCGCATAGGTGCGGCACTGCTTCGCTAGCTCCTTGCGGCGCTCCTCCGTCAACGCAGGGAACGGAAGGCGAATCACCATGCCGTCGCTGTTGGGGGTGACGCCCAGGTCGCTGTCGAGGATGGCGCGCTCGATGTCCTTGAGGGCCGACTTGTCCCAAGGCTCGATGACCAGAAGGTGCGCCTCGGGGGTCTTGACTCCGGCCATCTGGTTGATGGGCGTGGGCGTGCCGTAGTAGTCGACCATTATGCGGTTCAGCACCATTGCGTTGGCGCGGCCCGTGCGCACGTTGGCGAAGTTGTCCTCGAGGTTGGCTATGGTCTTGCCCATGGCCGTCTTCGCCTTGTTGAGAATCGCGTCTACCTCTGACATCTTCAGTCCCCTCCCTGGCCCGCGGGCCGTTTGCGATCTAGTCGATGGTAGTTCCTACGTCCTGGCCGCGCAGCGCAGCCTGGATGTTGCCTGGCTTGGTGAGGTCGAACACGATCATCGGGACGTCGTTGTCCATGCACAGCGACGTCGCAGTGGCGTCCATGACGTTGAGCCCGCGCTGCAGGACCTCCATGTAGCTGATGTGGTCGAAGCGCTCGGCGTCGGGGTTCTTGGCCGGGTCGCTGTCGTACACCCCGTCGACCTTCGTCGCCTTCATCAGGCAGTCGACGTCAAGCTCGCACGCGCGCAGCGCTGCGGTGGTGTCGGTGGTGAAGTACGGGTTTCCGGTGCCGGCGGCCAGGATCACCACGCGCCCCTTCTCGAGGTGGCGTATGGCACGGCGGCGGATGTACGGTTCCGACACCTCCTGCATGTTGATGGCGCTCTGCACGCGCGAGAAGATTCCGTGGCGCTCGAAGGCGTCCTGAAGCGCGAGCGCATTCATCACGGTGGCCAGCATGCCGATGTAGTCGGCCTGGGCGCGGTCCATTCCTTCGGCGGAGCCTGCGAGCCCGCGGAAGATGTTCCCGCCCCCTACCACGACTGCCAGCTGGACGCCGTCGTTGACTATGTCGGCGATTTCCTCGGCGAGGGCGTTGACCACCTTGGGGTCGATGCCATAGCCTTGGTCTCCCGCCAGCGCCTCGCCCGAAAGCTTGAGCAGCACGCGATGGTATTCGTAGCCTTCCGCCATAGAAACCTCCTATGAATGGGTGATTCCCGACCCGGTTTCCGTTCAGTACATATTAGCAAAGAAAAGGGGCCCGCATCGCAGGCCCCTTCCGCAAGTTGTTGCGCCGTTCGAACCTTACAGCCCGAACAGTCCGTTCAGTCCGTTTCCGCTGCCTCCGTTGCCGTTGTTGCCGCCGTTGCCGTTTCCATTGCTGCCGTTGCTGCTGTTCTGGCGCGTTGTGGGAGTGCCCGAATCCTGGGAGGTTCCCAACGTAACCTCGACGTCCATGGTCTCGCCGTCGCGGTTGATGGTGACGGTCACCTTGTCGCCCGGGTTCTTGGTGCGCACGTCGAGCATGACGTCGCTGGACGAGGACACCTTCTGGCCGTCGAAGGCGGTGATGATGTCGCCGACCTGCAGCCCCGCCTGCTGTGCGGAGGAGCCTTCCAGCACGCTGGAGATGTAGGCGCCCGAGTCGGTTGCGAAGCCGTAGCGCTGCGCGATGGACTTGTCGACGTTCGTCATGGTGACGCCCAGCTGCGCACGGGTGGGCTCCTTGCCTTCGATGATGGACTGCGCCAGGTTTATGGCGTAGTTGGAGGGGATGGCGAAGCCGACGCCGGAATAGTTGCCCGAGTAGGAGGTGATCAGCGTGTTGATGCCGATCAGCTCGCCGTTGGCGTCGACCAGCGCGCCGCCCGAGTTGCCGGGGTTGATGGCCGCGTCGGTCTGGATCATGTTCGGATAGATGGTGGTCTCGCCCGAGCCGCCCTGCTGCATGCTGGTGGAGGCGTCCATGATCTGCGAGCGGCTGGTGGCCGAGACGATGCCGGAACTCCGGCGAGCTGCAGGAGGTCAGCATGG
>CABVEH010000290.1 GCA_902497215.1 uncultured Eggerthellaceae bacterium
AGCGCTCACCGACGACATCGCGCTCGCGCTGGCGTCTCCGGGCGTCAGGATATTCGCGCCCGTTCCGGGAACGAACTACGTCGGCATCGAGGTGCCGAACGCGAAGCGCGAGACCGTGCTTCTGTCGGACGTGCTTAAAGACGCGCCGGACGGGCCGCTGCAGATAGCCATCGGGAAGGACGTGGAAGGTCACTCCATAGTCTCCGACCTTGCGAAGATGCCCCACCTCCTCATCGGCGGCACCACCGGATCGGGCAAGTCGGTTGCGATAAACGGCATGATCATGTCCATCCTGATGCGTGCCACGCCGGCCGAGGTCAGGTTCATCATGATCGACCCGAAGCGGGTCGAGTTCACCCCCTACAACGGCATTCCGCACCTTTACGTGCCCGTGGTCACCGAACCGAAGGAGGCCGCAAGCGCCCTGGCCTGGGGCGTGGCCGAGATGGAGAGGCGCCTGAAGGTCTTCAGCAAGCTCGGTGCGCGCAACATCGGCCAGTACAACGCCAAGGTCAAGGCTTCGGCCGCCAGCGCATCCGAAGACGCCGGCCCGGACGAGGACGCCCTCGAGGAGCTTCCGTACATCGTGATAATCATCGACGAGCTCGCCGACCTCATGATGAACGTGGGCAAGGAGGTCGAGATATCGATCAGCCGCATCGCCCAGCTCGCACGCGCTGCGGGGATCCACTTGATCGTGGCCACGCAAAGGCCGTCTGCGAACGTGGTGACGGGCCTGATCAAGGCCAACATCACGAACCGCATCGCGTTCAACGTCGCCTCGAGCGTCGACTCGCGCGTCGTGCTCGACTCGCCTGGCGCGGAAAGCCTCATCGGCCTGGGCGACCTTCTGCTGTCAAAGCCCGAACTTGCCAAGCCTCAGCGCATCCAAGGGTGCTTCGTCACCGAGGACGAGATAAACGCAGTGGTCGACTTCATCAAGGACCAGGCGAGCCCCGAGTACCATTCCGAGATACTGAACACGAACACCTACTCGCACGGCGACACCAGCCCGTCGGGGGGCGACGGGTCCGACCGCGACCCGCTTCTCTGGGAGGCCGCCGACATAGTGGTGTCGAGCAACATGGGGTCCACGTCCAACATTCAGAGGCGGCTCAAGGTGGGTTATGCTCGCGCAGGGCGTATAATGGACCAACTGGAAGAAATCGGCGTCGTCGGGCCCGCCAACGGCTCGCGGCCCCGAGACGTGCTCCTTGACGAGATGGAACTGGAGACAGTCAAGGCATTCGAAGCCTCCGAGTGACGGGTGCCGGCCGCTAAGACCAGCTGAAAGCATAGGGAAGCAGATGCCTAGCGACAGGTCGTACGGAAACATACTCAGAAGCGAGCGCGAACGCAGCGGCTACGACCTCACGTCCATGTCCAGGCGCCTCCACATACGCCCCGACATCCTCCAAGCGATAGAGAACAGCGACTTCGACCGCATGCCCGCCCGCGGCTACTCCAAGAACATGGTGCGGGCCTACGCCCGCGCGCTGAAGCTCGACGAGCAGGCCATAACCGACATGTTCCTAGACGAGATGCACATGCACGAGGTGGGCACCCCCAGGCGCGCATCCGGCTCCCGAGGCTCCTACGGGGCCGGGCAGTCTTCGGGCCGCAGGCAGTCCGCCCGTTCCTACGACCAGGGAAGGTCTCCCCGCGAGGGCCAGCGTGCGCAGGCGTCAAGACAACGCTCGGGCGGCCGTGCAGGGCGTGACCTCGTCGACCCCACTCCTACTGGACGCCCCCGTATGTCGCGTTACGACCGCGAAGAGGCTCCGGCGAACGGCGGAAGGACGCGTTTCTCCCGCGGGGCGAGGCAGGACGGGGGACTGGGAGAGAGGATGGCCCTCGGCATTGGGTCCGCCATCGGGTCGTTGACGCAGGGCCGCGGAAGGCAGGAAACGAAGGTTCCCAGGTCGTTCAACACCATAGGGTCCACCCCTCCTTATGCCAGGGGCGGCGCCGGTGGCG
>CABVEH010000291.1 GCA_902497215.1 uncultured Eggerthellaceae bacterium
CGCGGTCGCGTTCCGTCATTCCGTCGCGGATGGCGCAGACCACGCCGGCGATCAGCAGCGGGGTCAGGCCGACTCCCATGGCCTTGGCCGCGTCGTACGCCTGCGATGCTGACAGGTGCACCTCCATGAACTCCTGCGCTCCCCTGTCGCGCCACCCCCTTATGTGGTAGGCCTTCGGCTTCGACGTCGCCCCGGACGCGCCTCGCTCGTAGTTCGCCGAGAAGCTGTCCTCGGTCTTGTGCGACTCCTCGCGCGCGTAGGGTTCGAGCTCCACCGCCACGCCGTAGCGCTCCTGCACGTAGAAAGCCACGAGCGTGCGGAACAGCTGCATCGTTCCGCGGCCGTCGGAGACCATGTGCGACATCTCGAGGTTGATGCGCCTGCCGCTGTAGCTGACGCGCACGAGCACGCTGCTGGGGCCGGCATGCATCGGCGCGCAAGGCGGAAGCTCTTCGGGCACCACCTCAGGCTTCGAAGGCGCCTGTTCGAGATAGTGCCAGAACAGGCCGGTCCGAAGCGTGACGTTGAACCCGGGGAACACGTCGAGCGCACGGTCGAGTGCCCGCTGCAACGCGTGCGCGTCGACCTCTTCGGACATGCCGGCGGCAATGCGGAACACGGTCTGGGCCGTGCGCCCTGCCTGTGCGGAATAGAACCTTCCGACGTTGTCTAGACGGTACCAAGGATCTCTAGCCATCGGGAACCGTCCTGCTGTGGAAGCTCGTCGCCGTCAAGGAACGCCTTCATTATGGAATAGGTGTCGCGCACCAGGCTGAGCACGGTCGGGTACAGGAAGTACCCGTGCACGCCGCCGAGTACGCGGAAGCACACCACCTCGTTGCCGTCGGCGTCGAGGCGCGCCGCATACGCCTCGCCCTCGTCGCGCAGCGGACAGTACTCGGCGGTGATCACCAGCGTGCGCGGCTGGTCGGCCAGGCTGGGTTCGAGCAGCGGCGCGAAGTACGGGTTCCAATAGTCCTTGGGCCCGTTGAGGTACATGCCGATGTAGCCGACTATGTCCTCGCGCGTGAGGATGTAGCCCTCGCCGTTCTCGCGCACCGAGTCGAAGACGGACGTCTCGCTGTGGTCGTCGTACGTCAGCGGGTAGAGCAGCATCTGCGTCTTCGGCGCGAAGTCGCCCCTGTCGCGGGCCATCAGCGACACGACGGCCGCGATGTTGCCGCCGGCCGAGTCGCCGAACAGCACGATGTGGTCGGGGTCGACGTCTTCTATGACGTCGCCTGCGAACAGCTGTCGCGCCACCTCGTAGCAGTCCTCGATGGCCGCAGGGAACCTGTGCTCGGGCGAGCGCCGGTAGTCCACCGACACCAGGCGCCTTTCCAACCGAAGCGCCGTGCGCGTGCACGAATCGGTGTAGAAGTCTATGTCGCCGTTGGCCCATCCCCCGCCGTGGAAGAACAGGATGGTGCCGCGATGGTCCTCGTTCACGTGCAGTCCCGACTTCAACGAGAAGTCGATGTCGAGCGGCGTGAACACGCGTATGGGTATGCCGTAGCCGTCGGGCGCCTGCACGGTCGCATCGTCGATGCGGCAACGCGGGCTGGCTATGGTCAGCTTGGCGCTGGCGTCCTCGGCGGCGCGCTGGCGCTTGTACGACTTGGTGATGTCAGGCCGAAGCCTGGTGATGGCGTTGACTGTGGCCTCGACGGCCTTGTTCATCGGCATGTCGCCCTCGCTGTCGTCTTCGTGCCGCATGCTCTGGACGCTACGAGCGCTTCGGGTGCGGCAGGTTTGGTTCGATGGTTGCATGTTACCTTTCCTGGCACCTGCGCACGACCGCGGCCCTCAGCCGTTTCGCATTCGTTCGCAAGGTGGAGTGTGGTCCGCTTTTGGCGCATTTGGAGAGCAGGAGGCAGGAGGCGGGGCGGCTCGCAAGCGACTCGGCTCCCGCAATGCGGCTCTCGCGAAGGTTCTGCGGAACTCGGCGTCGCCT
>CABVEH010000292.1 GCA_902497215.1 uncultured Eggerthellaceae bacterium
GCGTCTTCCGCGGCGCGGCGGGCGCTTTCCGAAGTCGAGGTGGTCGCAACCGTCTCCTTGCCCGGGAACCTTTCGTTCAGGAAGCGGCGGCACTGCGCTAGGCCCTGGGGGTGGGACGCTATGGTCTTTATGGTGTCCATGGTGGCGTCGGGCGATGCCACCAGGCATTGGCGTATGTCTATGACCTTTTCGGCGAGTATCACCGACGTGGACCTGAACGCGAAGTTGTCCAGCGTGGCCGTGACAGGGCCTTCTATCGAATTCTCCTTGGCCACCACGCCGTATTTCGACCTTCCGCGGTCCACGGCGTCGAACACCTCGTCGAAGGATGTGCATTCGACGAGCTGCAGGTTCTCTATGCCCAGCTCTTCGGCGAAGAACATGGCCGCCTTGTGCGTGTAGCTTCCGACGGGCCCCAGGAATGCTATGGAGTTGTCTATGTCGTTCATTGCATCCATCCAATTCGTTCGATTCGGAAAGGAACCATGATAGGAGTTACCGCGGGCCATTGCCAGTTTTATCACGGGCATCCAAGTTGCATGTTACGGGCAAATTAACTCATAACATTTTCGCACCGCTTGCGGCACTTCTACCCATTTTTTCTTCATCGCCGTTTCAATGCCGACGCCCAACCTGCAAAATGTTACTGGTTTGTAAAAGACGAGGACACCTAGAGGGGGTGTGCAAATGGAAGATCAGGCTACACTGACAGGCGCCATGGACGTTTTGGAGTCGCGCGGTGTGACCCGAAGGGGCTTCATGAAGCTGTGCGCAGGCGTTGCTGCCGCAGCAGGGCTCTCCCAGGTCGCGATTCCGCGAGTCGCCGAGGCGATCGAAAAGTCTGTGATTGGAGCTACTTCCGGTGACCTTTATCCAGCCATCTGGATAGAAGGCGCATCATGCACGGGCTGTACGGAATCGTTCGCCCAGATTGAGACACCAGACGTAGCTTCGGTGGTACTTGACATCATTTCGCTGAACTACTCGGAAACGCTTTCGGCTGCTGCCGGCCACTCTGTGGAGGAGGCCAAGGAGCAGACGATCGCCGCGGGCAACTACATTCTCATCTACGAGGGTGCGGTGCTCGAAGGCTGGGGCGGTAACGCGCTTCGCGCATCTACCGTCAGCGGCGAGACTTCCATCACCGGCTGCGAGGCCCTGATCGAGGCCGCGACGAACGCCAATGCCGTCGTCGCCGTCGGATCGTGCGCCGTCAACGGCGGCTGGATGGCCGCTTCGCCCAATCCTTCGAAGGCGCTGGGCGTGCAGCAGTTCCTTCAGAAGGAGGGAATCGCCACTCCGGTGGTCAACATCCCGGGCTGCCCCGTCAATCCCGAATGGGTCATGTCCGTGCTGGTCGACGTCGTGCTCATGGAGGACCCATCGCTCATCGAGCTCAACGGCTACAACGAGCCCGCGGCCCTGTTCAACCAGACGATCCACGACAACTGCGAGCGTCGCGGACACTTCGAGAACGGCGAGTTCGTCTACAAGTTCGGCTCCGAGGAAGAGAAGCTGGGCTACTGCCTGTATCCTCTCGGATGCCGCGGCCCGCAGACCAAGGCGCTTTGCGGCGTCACGCTGTGGAACAACCGCCGCTCCTGGTGCGTGCAGGCCGGTTCTCCCTGCATCGGCTGCTGCGAGGCCAACCCGTTCAACCCCGGCGACAACTGGGTCGAGGTCAACACGCCGTTCTACAGCCGCTTCCGCGACCTGAACATCGGCGACCTGAAGTTCCAGCCCGAGCCCGTCGCATGGGTCGTCACCGGCATAGTCGCCCTCGCCCTGGTCATCCACGGCTTCGGCATGAAGGCAACCGGCCGCATGGACGGCGGCGCCGACTTCGAGCCCATCCGCAAGTGGGACAAGGAGCATCCCGAGAAGTCCATCGGCGTCTACGCCAACCCCGAGGAGGGCGGCCCTGTCGTTACCCCGGAGCTTATCGAGAAGAA
>CABVEH010000293.1 GCA_902497215.1 uncultured Eggerthellaceae bacterium
ACGGGGTCGACGTAGTTGATCATGACGTCGGTCACCCCGAACCTCTCCTTCACGCGGTCCTCGAGGTACTGGGCGTCTTCCAGGCAGTCGCCGTGGGTGATGAACACCATCTGGTCCGCCAGGGGCTCGTTCCCGGTCTGGGCCATATGGTCCACCAGCGCGTCGAGCGACTTCCTCCGTCCGCGGACCTTGTCGAGCGGGATGAGGTGCCCTTCGTCGTCGACGTGCATGACGGGCTTGATGTTGAGGATGGTGCCGGCCCATGCGCTCGTCCTGGACACCCGGCCGCCGCGGAACAGGAACATCAGGTCGTCCACTGTGAACCAGTGCGCCATGTGCAGCTTGTTGTCCTCCAGCCAGTCGCGGACCTCCTCGATGGATGCGCCGGACTGGGCGAGCTTGCAGGCATGCCACACCAGAAGCCCTTCTCCGCCCGATGCTGCAAGGGTGTCCACCGCGTAAAGGCTCTGGCCGGGGTATTCGGGCGCAAGCTGGTCCATGAGCAGCCTTATGGCGTCGTACGTTCCCGAAAGCCCGCTGGAGAACCCGGCATAGAGCAGGTCGTATCCTTCGTCCAGCTGCTGCCTAAGAAGCCTTTCGGCCTCGTCCAGGTTGGGAAGCGAGGTGGTGATGACCTTGCCCTCGCGCATCATCGTGTAGAACTGCGCCAAATCGGTGGTCGTGCCCTTCAGGTAGCTTTGATGCTGCTTTCCGTCGACCATGAACGTGAGGGGGAACACCTCCAGGCCGAACTCGTCGATCATGTGCTCTGGAAGGTTGCAGGACGAGTCCGTGAGAATCTTGAAGGCCATGTTTCCCCGCTTCCGACGGATAAACTATACTGTTGAGGCAATTATATCCGACCGCCTGAAGGCCAGGCTTCGAAAGGCACATTGGTACCGAAGTGGCAAACGACTACAAAAACACGATGAACCTGCGCGGGAACCTCCCGACGAACGAGCCGAAAAGGCTCGAGAAGTGGGAGAGCGAGGGCATTTACTGGAAGGTCTTGGAGAAGAACAAGGACGGCCGCCCGTTCGTGCTGCACGACGGCCCCCCTTACGCCAACGGCCCCATCCACATCGGCCACGCCTTCAACAAGATACTCAAGGACTTCGTGAACAAAAGCCACGCCCAGCGCGGGTACTTCACGCCTTACGTCCCCGGCTGGGACTGCCACGGCCAGCCCATCGAGCACATGGTCGAGAAGAGCCTAGGGCCAAAGAAGATGGCCGAGACGCCGCTTCCGAGGCTGCGCGAGCTGTGCCGCGAGTGGGCCACCGAGAACGTGGACCTGCAGCGCGAGGGCTTCAAGCGGCTGGGCGTCAACGCCGACTGGGAGCACCCGTACCTCACGTACACGCCCGACTACGAGGCCGGCAACGTCGAACTTTTCCGCGACATGTATATGAAGGGCTCGATCTACCGCGGACGCAAGCCCATCCATTGGTGCATGAACTGCCACACGGCGCTCGCCGAAGCCGAGATCGAGTACGGCGACGAGACGTCGCCCTCCATATTCGTGGCGTTCAAGCTCGACTCCGTGCCCGGAGTCTTCGAAGCCGCAGGGGTCGAAGGCGACGCATACGTGCTCATCTGGACCACAACCCCTTGGACGCTGCCAGCCAACACGGCGGTGTCGCTCGCCCCCGACGCCGACTACGTCATGGTCGATGCGGCGGGCAAGCAGATGCTCATGGCCGAAGAACTCGTGGAGAGCGTGGCCGAGATCGCAGGATGGGACGGCTACTCCCTGGCGACGTCGGACGGCGATCCCGTTCGCATCAAGGGGAAGCAGCTCTGCGGGCTGACCTACACCGCGCCAATCAGGCAGGACCTGAAGGGCACCGTGATATACGGCGACCATGTCACCCTCGACACGGGCACGGGCGCCGTACATACCGCCCCCGGGCATGGCCAGGACGACTACCTCGTGGCGCTGGAGTTC
>CABVEH010000294.1 GCA_902497215.1 uncultured Eggerthellaceae bacterium
CGCTGGCCTTCATGACGGCGGGGCCGGTCACGGTGGCGACGCGCGTGCCTGCCGTGGTGGGCACCCCGAACTCGGGAAGCATGAGCTCGGTGTGGTTGCGCGAAGGCGCGGGCTCGTTAAGCGTGGTGGTGCCGTCGGCGTACACGCCTGCGAGCAGCACGGACGTCTTGAGCTGCGCGGACGCCATGGGGGCGTCGTAGCTTATCGCGTGCAGGTTGGGGTTCCCCGTCTCGGTTATGGGTAGATGGTCGGCCTCGCTGGGATGGAAGCGCACCCCCATCTTCATCAGGGGCGCCGTGTTGCGCCGCATGGGGCGCCTGCGCAGCGACTCGTCGCCCGTCAGCGTGACCTCGATCGGCCATGGCGCAAGCATTCCCATCAGAAGCCGCGCGGTGGTTCCGGAGTTCCCGCAGTCTATGTCGTGGTCGGGCTGCTTGGGGCCTTTGGTCCCCCAGCCGGTCACCGTCCCCTTCAGCGACCCGTCGGGCGTCTTCTTCAGGTCGACCTGCGCGCCGAGCTGTTCCACGGCGGCTATGGACGACTGGACGTCTTCGGAGTCGAGCACGCCCGAGAGGTGCGAGGTGCCCTCGGCCATCGACGAGAAGAGCACGGCGCGGTGCGATATCGACTTGTCGCCGGGCACGTTGGCGACTCCGGTTATGGGGCCGCTAAGAGGCTTGATCGTCTTGTCTCGTTCATTCGACATAGGAATGCTCCTTGGGCTGAATGGGGCTGAACGACACGGAGTATCCGGCGTCGATCAGCTGGAAGGACAGCTGGCCGACGTCGCCTTCATCTGTGAGTATAAGGGAAAGCACGGCGTTTCCCTCGGATATGTGGTCGATTTCGATGGATTGGATGTTGCACCCCGCCGAGCTCGCGATGGTTGCGACCTCGGCCAGCACGCCGTTGCGGTTGACCATGGGGATGCGCACCTCCAGCAGCTTCTCGCTGGAAGGTATCCACGCGCTGGGGAGCGACCGGCGGGCGTCGGCCGATTCCTGCAGAAGGCGCGTGAAGGCCTCGCGGTCGCCCGACTCCAGCGCGTCTCGGAACGACGATATGATGCCGGCCATCTCGTCGAGCCCCGCGCCGAGCGCATCGGCGTTGTCGAACGCGATTCCGCACCAGAGCCTGGGCGAGCCAGCCGCCACGCGCGTGGTGTCCTTGAAGCCGCCCGCGGCCAGGCGCATGAGGGTCTGGTTCTCGTCGGTGTGGTTGCATGCCAGGCGCATGAGCGACGCCGCCACCATGTGCGGCACGTGGCTGACTATGGCGACTGCGCGGTCGTGGTCCTCGCGCGGGATGGATATGACGCGCGCGCTCAGGCCGTATATGAGCTCGTGGAGCTTCTGGAACTGCTCAGGCACCGTGTTCTCGTCTGGACAGAGGATCCAGTTCGCGCCCTCGAACAGGTCGCTGCGCGCCCCGTCGATGCCGTTGTTCTCGGAACCGGTCATGGGGTGGCCCGGGATGTAGTTGTCGGGGTTGGGAAGCACCTGCGCCGCAACGTCAAGGATGTGGGCCTTGGTGGACACGGTGTCGGTGACGACGCCCTTGTAGTCGAGCTCGGACAGCAGGTGCATGTAGTCGTCCACGGCGGCTATGGGGGTTGCTATCACCACCAGGTCGGCCATGTCGGTCAGGAATGCCCTGAACTCGTCGGCATCGGGCTTGGAGGCGTCGTCTACCCAGCCGCGCTCCTTGGCGACGACGCACGAGCGCGAATCGACGTCCACGCCGTGCACGTACGCGCCGGGGAACGCCTTCTTCAAGGCTGCGGCAAGCGAGGCCCCGATCAGCCCCAGCCCCACCACGGCCACGTGGCCGAAGGGCGCCTCCGCGCCGTTGTGGATGTTGTTGTCCTCGTTTCCCAACTTGGTGCCTCACATGCGGTTTCGTGTCGTACGGTATGCGAGGAACCATTGTATAACAGGCCCGTG
>CABVEH010000295.1 GCA_902497215.1 uncultured Eggerthellaceae bacterium
TCGATCCACACCTCCCAGCCCAATCCCCAGGCGCCGAGCGTGGGCGACTCCCAGTCGTCCTCCACGAAGCGCACGTCGTGCTTGTCGGTGTCGATGCCTATCGCGCGCAGGCTGTCCAGGTAGAGGTCCTGGACGTTGTCGGGCGAAGGCTTCAGGATGACCTGGAACTGGTAGTAGTGCTGAAGGCGGTTGGGGTTCTCGCCGTAGCGGCCGTCGGTCGGACGGCGGGAGGGCTGCACGTAGGCGGTGCGCCATTTCCCCGGGCCTAGCGACCGCAGGGTGGTCGCGGTGTGGAACGTGCCGGCGCCGACCTCGTTGTCGTATGGCTGCACCACGACGCATCCCTGGTCGGCCCAGTAGCGCTGAAGGCGCATTATGACGTCCTGGAAGGTTGGCGCGTCGGCCGCCGCCTTCCCGATGTTGTTGCTGGTGCTCATGGTTGCTCCTCGCACTCTCCTATCGATGTCGCTGCGCATGCAGCATGTACGGCTCGCCCTGGGCTGCAAGGCAGCAGGCCGCGCCTATTCCAACAATCCAAACTGGTCTATCGGCCAGTACACTAGCACGGCCTTCCCGCTGATGCTGGACACTGGCACCGAACCGAAGTACCTGGAGTCCTGCGAGTTGGTCCTGTTGTCACCCATCACCCAGACCTCGCCGGCGGGAACCGTGTAAGGGTAGGTTATCTCCTCGGAGCTGTTGGCGAGCGGGTACGACGGCTTCCCGTCGGTGTAGGGCTCGAACTGCTTGAGCCCGTCTATGTAGACGCTTCCGTCCTTCAGGTCGACGGTCTGCCCCTCGGTGGCTATGACGCGCTTGATCAGCGTCCGCGACGGGATCTCGGGGTCTTCGAACGTGACGATGTCGCCAGGCTCAGGGTCGCCGAAGCGGTAGGACACCTTCTCGGAGAACACGAGGTCGCCCGTCATTATGGTTTCTTCCATGGAAGCCGAAGGGATCTCGTACGACTGGAAGACGAAGGTGCGCAGAAGGTAGGAAGCCAGCACGATCGCCGCCAACGTGAGCACGACCGAGAGCACCGACCGGAACACGCTGCGCTTGGGCGGCGCGGGCTCGGGATACGGCGCGGAAGGAACCGGCTGCCGATATGGCTGCTGGTAACCGTCAGGCTGCTGCCCGTACGGCGCTTGCTGCCCATATGGGGCCTGCTGCTGCACCGCTCGCCTCCCTTCGCCGTTCGTTCGTTACGAAAGCCGCCCAAAGGCGGCCTATGCAATGATACATGAAAGCACGCAGAACAGGACAGAGCTTTGCGGAGGGCGCGGGAGCTTCCGCGCCCTCCGCATCAGAGGCTATGCCAGCCTGCCTTGCTCGCGCAGGCGGTCGATCAGGTCGGGACGGAGCTCGCGGGTTCGCAGCAGGCTCTGCTCCCTCTTCCACTTCTCGATGTTGGCATGGTGCCCCGACAGCAGCACCTCAGGCACCGCCATGCCGCGGAACTCGCTTGGGCGCGTGTACTGCGGGTACTCCAGCAGCCCGTCGGAGAACGACTCCTCGTCGGCGCCTCCTTCGGCGCCGAGCACGCCGGGAAGCTTGCGCACGACCGCGTCGATGACGACCATCGACGCCAGCTCGCCGCTTGTCAGCACGTAGTCTCCCAGCGAAATGACCTCGTCGGCAAGCGAATACGCGCGCTCGTCGATGCCCTCGTAATGGCCGCACAGGAACACCAGGCGCTCGCGCTTCGCCAGCTCGCACGCGACAGCGTCGTCGAAGACGCGCCCCTGGGGCGCCATCATGACGACGGTCGCGTCGCCGTGAGGGCCGGGAAGCGAGCCCTCCTGAAGTTCAAGCACCGACTCCATCGCCTCGAAGATGGGCTCGCACTTCATCACCAGCCCGATGCCTCCCCCGTACGGGTTGGTGCTCGACCTTCCGATCGGGATCTTCGACCTATGAGGATAGACACGATAT
>CABVEH010000296.1 GCA_902497215.1 uncultured Eggerthellaceae bacterium
CGTCGTCTCCCTCGTTGATCTCGAAGAAGTACATGTTCTCCTTGTAGAAGCCGTAATGGCCCGAGGTCTTCCACACGTCGGCGTTGTAGATGTGAGGAGTGATGACCTCCTCGTAGCCGCGCTCGTACAGGTCGCGGCGCAGCCATTCCTGCATGGTGCGGATGACGCGCGCGCCCTTGGGAAGGTACATGGGAAGGCCAACGCCCGCCATCGGGTCCATCATGTAGATGCCCAGCTCGCGCCCCAGCTTGCGATGGTCGCGCTTCTCGGCCTCCTCAAGGTTGTGAAGGTGCTCTTCGAGGTCCTTCTTCTTGAAGAAAGCGGTGCCGTATATGCGTTGCAGCATCTCGCGGTCGCTGTCGCCCTTCCAGTAGGCCCCTGCAAGCTTCGTCAGCTTGAACGCAGGCAGCGCGCCGGTTGACGGAAGATGCGGCCCGCGGCAAAGGTCGGTGAACGACCCGATGGAGTACACGGTTATAGTCTCGCCCTCGGGAAGTTCGTCGATGAGTTCGAGCTTCAGGGGCTGGTCGGCGAACAGCTGGCGCGCCTCGTCGCGGGTGACCTCGCGCCTTTCGAAGGGGAGGTCTTCCTTGACTATCTGCGCCATGCGGTCCTCGACGGCCGCAAGGTCGTCGGGCGACAGCGACTCGGGCATCTTCACGTCGTAGTAGAAGCCGCCCTCGATGGCAGGCCCCACGCCGAACTCGACGCTTCCGTACAAGTCGGTGAGCGCCGCGGCCATGACGTGGGCGGCCGAATGGCGGAGCAGGTCGAGGCCTTCGGGAGACTTCGACGTGACGATTGCGACCGAGTCGCCTTCGGACACCGGTGCGGAAAGGTCGACGGGGCGGTCGTTCACGATTCCGCCAAGGGCCGCCTTGGCAAGCCCGGCGCCGATGGCCGCGGCCACGTCGGCGACGGTTGCGCCTTCGTCCACCTGCTTGGCGGACCCGTCGGGAAGCTTGATTTCCATTAGATTCTCCTTTCATGCCGGGTGCATACAAAGCACCTGCGATGACGGAGCCCCAACGGCGAAAGCCTAGGAGCTTCTTGGTATTTGGTTGTTACTCGGATGTGCGCTTGTTGGTGGAGTGCCTGCGCGAAGAGCCGCCAGCACGCGAACTGCGCGAAGACGTGGAGCCAGCGACCGGCGTGGCGCAGTACGGGCATATGGCCCACGAGGGCTCCAACGCACGCTCGCAGTGGCTGCAGAGGTTCTTCAGCTGGGTGTGGCAGTTGGGGCAAATGACGTAGCTGGCGTCGACGGGATAGCCGCATGTGGCGCATTCCCCGTAGTTCATCAGCTGTCGCTGCTTGAGCGCGATCTCGAGCTCTTGCTCGTCGCGGTCGATGCGCAGCAGGGGCGGCCGCAGCAGGATGTATGCGATGACCCCGACAAGCGGAACCAGCGCGACGATGGCCCATATGTACCATGTCGTGCCGCGCAGGTACGCGTCGCGCACGACCCAGATGATGGACAGGACGTACAGGATGGCCAGAAGCACCACTACGACGGTGAACGCCGTCTGCATCTGCGGCGTCCAAAGCTGCTGGAACAGTTCGCTCAATTACCCCAACTCCCCTGTTTGCGTTTCAGTGTCACAGTTCAAGCCATTATAGCAAAGGCGGCTATGCCAGCTCGGAAAGCTGCTGGTGCAGGCGTTCCAGCTGCGCTTCGGCGTCGGCGAGCCTGGCCTTGTCCTTCTCGACGACCTCTGGCGCGGCCTTGGAAAGGAACCCTGGGTTCGAGAGCTTCTTCTGGAGCTTCGCCGCGTCCGCTTCCAGCTTTCCGGCCTCCTTCTCGAGGCGCTTGCGCTCGGCGTCGAAGTCGACGAGCCCCGATAGCACGGTGTAGACCTCGACGTCGGACACGAGTCCCACGGCCGACTCGGGCGGCTTGGGGGCGTCCGGCGACACCGAAAGCGACGACGT
>CABVEH010000297.1 GCA_902497215.1 uncultured Eggerthellaceae bacterium
CGTTCTTCGTGATGACCGACCCTGCGCCCACCGAAGTTCGCCAACGGCGAGATATACGCGCGCTACCTGGAAAGCGTGCGCGGAGCCGACGTGTTCATCGTTCAGTCGGTGGCCGGCGAGCACGTGAACGACGCGCTGATGGAGCTGCTGATCATGGCCGACGCCGCCAAGAGGGCGTCCGCCCGCACCATAACCGCCGTAATCACGCACTACGGCTACTCGCGCCAAGACCGCAAGGCCGCGGCGCGCGAGCCCATCACGGCGAAACTCGTGGCCAACCTGCTCACCACCGCCGGCGTGAACCGCGTCATGTCCATCGACCTGCACCAGGGCCAGATACAGGGCTTCTTCGACGTGCCGGTGGACCACCTCACGGCGCTTCCCATCCTTGCCGATTACTTCAAGGCGAAGAACTTCCCGAAGGACAAGGTGTGCGTCGTGTCGCCCGACGTGGGCCGCGCGAAGGCGGCCAAGAAGCTCTCCGACATGCTGGAGGCCGACCTGGCCATCATGCACAAGGGGCGCCCGGGCCACAACAAGGCCGAGATAACGGCGCTCATCGGCGACGTCGACGGCAAGATCTGCATCATCAACGACGACATGATCGACACGGGCGGAACGATTGCGGCCGCCGCGGCCACTCTGAAGGCCAACGGCGCCGAAGAGGTCTACATCTGCGCCACGCACCCCGTGTTCTCGGGCCCTGCCTACGAAAGGCTCGAGAACGCCCCGGTCAAGGAAGTGGTGGTGTGCGACACCATCCCCGTGCCGCTCGAGAGGCAGACGGGCAAGATCAAGGTGGTCAGCGTCGCGTCGCTCTTCGCCCGCGCCATCGCCAACGTCTACGGCAACACGTCCGTCTCCGAGCTGTTCGACCCCGACTTCGCGCTCTAGGGGAAGACCGTGGAAGAAGAGGCCTGGCTGGTAGTAGGGCTGGGGAACCCTGGTGCCGAATACGAAGGCACTCGCCACAACGCGGGCTTTGCCGCCGTTGACGCCGTTGCCGCCGAGGTGCGCGCCAACTACTGGAAGCAGGAGTGCGGGTCGCTGGTGGCGTCGCGCGAATGGGACGGCAAGCAGCTCTACGTCGCCAAGCCGCAGAGCTTCATGAACCTGTCCGGCGTTCCCGTGTCGCAGCTTATGCGCAAGCATGGCGTGCCGAAGGAACGCCTCGTGGTCGTGCGCGACGACATGGACCTGCCCGAAGGATCGGTGCGCATCAAGTTCTCCAGCGGGCACGGCGGCCAGAACGGCGTGCGGTCCATAATCGACAAGGTCGGCTCGAAGAACTTCTACCAGGTGAAGGTGGGCATAGGGCATCCCCCCGGGCGCATGCCCGCGGCCGATTACGTGCTGTCGAAGCCCCGGGGCGACGCGGCGGACCTGTTCGAGTCGGGCGTGCAGCGGGCGTCCGAATGCGTGCTCTGCTTCCTGAAGGACGGAATCACGAAGGCCCAGGACCTCTTCAATTGAGCTCCTACAGGACCATAGAGGGAACGTCCGTCGCCGAGGTGGTCGAGAAGAAGTCGCGCTTCATCGCGCAGCTTGCCCACGTCGACGACGAGGACGGGGCGCTTGCCTTCCTTCAGAAGGTGCGCACCGAGCACGCGCAGGCAAGGCACAACGTGTACGCCTACGTTCTTCGTGGCGGACGCGTGCGGTATTCGGACGACGGCGAGCCTCCGCAGACTTCCGGGCTTCCAACCTACGAGACGCTTGCCCATGCCGACCTGGTCGACGTGATTTGCGTGACCACGCGCTATTTCGGGGGAACGCTGCTGGGCACGGGCGGCCTGGTGCGAGCCTACACCCAGGCATGTCAGGAGGCCATAGCCGCGGCGCACGTCGCCGTGGTGTCGGCATGCCGCGACGTGTCGCTTGACGTGCCCTACGACATGTACCAGGCGG
>CABVEH010000298.1 GCA_902497215.1 uncultured Eggerthellaceae bacterium
TCGTCGTCGGGCTGGACAAGCTCATGCCCGACCTCTGCTAGAGCCTCGCAGCCCCAAGCCGCTCCCGGCGCGCTTCTGTGCATTCCTTGCGAATGTGGCGCCCTCGGGGGCGTTCATACTATAATTGCTAGCAGAGTTCCGCATCCAATCGCAGCAAACAAGGAGCACAGATGCCATCCACAAACCCGCGCTTCGGGCGACTGATAACGGCCATGGTCACGCCCTTCGACTCCGAAGGGGAACTCGACCTCCAGCGCACGGGGCAGTTCGTAGACAGGCTGATCGTCGGCGGCAACGACGCATTGGTCGTCAACGGAACCACGGGCGAGTCCCCGACGGTCTTCTATCCCAACAAGATCGAGCTCTTCAAGGAAGCCGTGTCCGCCGCAGGCGGCAGGGTGCCGATAATCGCCAACGTGGGCGACAACTGCACGGCCGACACCGTCAGCTTCGCGAAGGAAGTGTCGAAGCTGGGGGTCGACGCGCTGATGTGCGTCGTGCCCTATTACAACAAGCCCCCGCAGGAGGGCCTGCGCAGGCATTTCAGCGCGATTGCGGCGGCTGTCGACCTTCCCATCGTGCTGTACAACATCCCAGGCCGATGCGTCATCAACATGCAGGCCGAAACGACGCTCGCGCTTGCCAGGGAATGCGACAACATCGTGGCCATCAAGGAGGCCTCTGGCGACATGCGCCAGATCGAGCAGATAATCGCCCAGGCGCCCGACGGGTTCGAGGTGATATCGGGCGACGACTCCGCCACGCTCCCCATAATGAGGCTGGGAGGCACCGGCGTCATATCCACGACGGGCAACGTCGCTCCCGGGCGGATGAAGGAAATCGTAGACCTCTGCGCCGAAGGCTCGTGGGATGCGGCACAGGAGGCAAACGAGAGGCTGATGCCTCTCATGAACGGGCTGTTCGAGACAGCGAACCCCATTCTCGTGAAGGAGGCCCTGAAGCTTGCGGGATTCCCCGTGGGCGGAGTCAGGCTTCCGCTAATCGACGCGACCCCGCAGCAATCCGAAAAGCTTAAGTCCATCATGCAGGAGGTCGGGGTCATCTAGACCGACAAGGAAGAAACCCAATGCAAAACCAAGAACCACGTGCCAAGGGCACGCGACCCGAGACGGGCGGAAAAGACAAGCCCGCACCTCGAAACGAAGGAAAGCAGTCCCAAAGGAACCAGAACAAGAGCCAAGGCAACAAGGACGGCCAGCAGAAGGGCCAGGGCCAGAAGCAGGGAAACGGACAGCGCAAGAAGAAGACGAGCTCGTACAAGCACGTCGACTACGACAGGCAGCGACCGCACCTGACGCGCGATTCCGAACAGGGCCATTCGCGCAGGAGGCGCAAGGGCGACCGTCGCGAGTTCGACTCCCGCAACAAGGACGCGAGCGCGAAGCTCGAGATAATCCCGCTTGGCGGCCTGGACGCCATCGGCAAGAACATGACCGCCTTTGAATGCAAGGGCGACATGGTGCTCGACGACGCGGGGCTGATGTTCCCCGACGACGACCATCCGGGCATCGACCTCATCCTGCCCGACTACACCTACGTGCTCGAGAACGCCGACAAGCTGCGCGGCATCATCGTCACGCACGGCCACGAGGACCACACGGGTGCCCTTCCGTACTTGATGAAGGACCTCGACCGCCAGGTGCCCATCTACGCGACCAAGCTCACGCTCGGGCTCATCGAGGGCAAGTTCGCCGAGCACAAGGTGCGCAACGCCAAGCTCGTCGAAGTGAAGTCGGGCGACACCATCAAGCTGGGGTGCATGAAGGCGACGTTCTTCTCCGTCAACCACTCCATTCCCGGGGCCCTCGGCGTTTTCATCGAAAGCCCTGCAGGCAACGTCCTTCATATGGGCGACTTCAAGCTCGACCAGACGCCG
>CABVEH010000299.1 GCA_902497215.1 uncultured Eggerthellaceae bacterium
AGCAGGGTGTGGTGCTCGAACCCGTCGCTTGCGATGGACGACTCGATGAGCGACGGAAGCTCCGAGATGTTGTGCGTGCCGAACACGACGTCTATCCCCGGCGCGCGTTCGAGCAGCCCTTCGCCATAGTTCTGACCCATGCACCCTCCGATGGCGACGATGCGCCTACCGATGCGCGAGGAGGCCTTCGGGGGCATGTTCTTGATGGAATTGACGTGGCCGAGCAGCCTCGTCTCGGCGGATTCGCGGACGCAGCACGTCATGAACACGACGACGTCCGCATCCTCGATCGAATCGACTTCAATCAGGCCCTCCGACCGAAGCAGCCCCGAGATGCGCTCAGAGTCGTGCTTGTTCATCTGGCAGCCGAAGGTTTGGACGTTGTAAGAGAGCCCCTTCAGGACGCTGTTCATCTGGTGGCGGGACCTAGGCGGTCTGCGTCGCCTGCGAGGCAGCCACGCCTTCGACCGGCGCCACGAAAGAGCCTTTCGGCTCGACGGCGAACCGGATTGCCGTCCTGTACTCGCCGTCTATGACGATGTCTGCGAACGAGGGAATGCAGGAGATTTCTATGCCTACCGGCGAAAGGAAGCCGCGCGAGATGGCGATAGCCTTGACGGCCTGGTTGACGGCGCCTGCGCCCACCGCTTGGATCTCGACGGTGGATCCGTCCTTTATCATGCCTGCGATTGCGCCGGCAACCGAAGCCGGCGACGACTTGGAGGATACCTTCAGGCAACCTATTTCAGACTTTGCGTCCATCTAAACCGTGGTCCTTGTTTCGTTCCTGCTGTCTCGTGAATGCGTTGGCTGCGAGCATGCTGCATTTCTGGATTTGCTAATCATAGCTTTTGCGAGGTCAAATGGCAAATCGTCAAGCGCTTTTCTCGACCATGTCGAACTCGACCAAGAGCTTCGATCCCCTCTGCCTGGCCCTGGGACGCACGGGGTCGAGGTAGTATTTCTCGGAAAGGCCTGCGAACGCCTCCATGGCCTCGAGCTCGAACGCGTCCAGGTCGTCCCTGGACACCCTTGCCGTCCTAGCCGCAGGCGAGCTCCCGATGCCGCGCACGGGGGTTGTTTCGGAGGATGTTCCTGCATCAGATGCAGGTTCTGCGGAGGCAGGGAACGATTCCGATTCCAGCCGCTGCATCAGCGAGGGAACGGGATAGATGTCCTCGTCCAGGATGCGCCTTGCAGACCTGGCCGAGATGTCCAAGCCCAGCCTCGACGCGGCCTCCACGAGCTGGCGGTCGTCGCATGACGACGCAAGCGCCTGGGTTATCGGAACGTCGTCCGTCCCGTTTCCGAAGAGCCTTTTCGAGGCAGGAACCATCCTCGTGCCGTGCTCGAACAGCGTCGCGACGACCTCGGTCTCGGTTCCGCAGTAGACCGAGAGGGTCTTCCTGTGCTCGAACGCGAACTCGGCCGCGGTGCGCAGGATGTTCTTCGGGCCGCGCATCTGGTAGCCGGACTCGGTGCGCTCGAAGAAGGGGAAGGTCGACTGGTCGGCGCGTTCGGGAAGCTTCGCCGCATCGGTCCTGACCTTGATCGAGGTGCCAAGCCCTGGAACGGAGCGCTGCACCTCGGAGTATTCGGAGTTGGCCGAGATGGAGTACAAGGCCATGCCGCGCCCGTGTATCCCCCACTTGTCGAGCTTCGCGGAATCGAGCTTCGACGTCACGCGAGGCTGGAACACGCGCTCGTGCATGTCCTCGGGAATGCCGCTTCCGTCGTCCACGACGACGATAGTGCGCTTGCCGCCCTCCCGCCCGGTGGCGAGGAAGATGTTGCGGGCCCCGGCGTCGCGGGCGTTCCTCAGCATCTCGAGAACGATGTCTTCGCTGCAGCGGATGTCCTGGGCGGCCTGGCGCCTTTCCGCCTCGGAGCTCTT
>CABVEH010000300.1 GCA_902497215.1 uncultured Eggerthellaceae bacterium
CTGGCGGTTCCGCCGAAGTTGTCCGCGCTGTATTCGTCGTTCCATCCAACGATGGTCACGGCGTGGTTGCAGGCGATCTCGCTGGCGCCGTCGTACTGGCTCCAGGTGCTGTAGGTAAAGTGCTCGCTGGGCTGTGCGTCCAGAAAGTTACCCGTGGCCACCTCCACGGGAAGCGCCGCGTCGGCCTCGAGGGCTATGGCGACGCCGCCTATTTCCACAAGGGTGTCCTTGATGGCCTGCGTCGCGGCAGCGTCGTAGCCCACGTAGGTCGAGAGCCCCGTGGAATAGTCGATCTGCAGCTCGGCAGGCGACGACAGCTTCCTGATGCCGCTGACCACCCAGCCAAGCTCGGTGCTGGTGCGCACCGTCTCGTCCACCGACCAGTCCTTGGTGCGGGCGTCGTCCCAGGCGCCGTCGCGCGAACCGGTGTCGTACCAGACGGGCGACCCGCTGTACCCGTTGTATCTGTAGGGAACCTCCGATTCGGCGACAAGGCCCTGTCGCGCCACCAGCTGCGACTCGATCATCTCGAAGTTCCCCTCGGCGAGCTGCGTGGCGTAGTTGCCGGGGTCTACCAGATAGAACCCTTCGCCGGCCTGCGACCCGCCGCTCTGTTCGGACTGGAGCTCGTGGACCAGCCACGCGATGGCACGCTCCGACACGTCGATCGTCCCGTCAAGGCCCAGCAGCTTCAGCTGCGACATGTCCACCGCAGCCGCCTGAGAGGCCAACTCTTCGGCAGCCAGGGCGCTCGCTGCGGCCGCATCAGCTTCCGCTGCGCCAGCATTTCCGCCTGCCACCGCGTCGGCAGCAGATGCCGCGGCGCCCGACGCTGCCGAAGACGCTTCGCCCAAGGGCGTCGGCACGCCCGCGTTCGACCCGGAAAAAGACGCGGAGGGCGCCGAATCCGACGCCGAGGACATGGGCTCCCCGCCGTGCTTCATCTTCGAGAAGTCCTTGCTGCCTGAGGAGGAGTTCGCCGCCCCGGAACCGGACGAGGCTTCCGAACTCGAGCCGCCGTTTTCCCCCTCGGCCTCCTCCAAGGCGGCCCTTTCCGCAGCCTGCGCATCGAGGGCTGCCTGCTTTTCGAGGTCGGCCGTCTCCTTCAGGATGGAGCTTTCCACCGCGGCGGCAACGGCGAAGGACCAGCAGTCGCCCCATGGGCTCTGCAGCTTCACCGGGGTCACGTATCCGGCGTTCGTCAGGTAGTAGGAAAGCGGAAGGGCCGAGTCGTCGGCAGCGAAGGCCGAGCCCCGCACCCCAGGAGCGAACACCGCAGCGGGAGCTGCGAGGCATGCGGCGAGCATCGCCGCCAGAAGGGCATTGGCGCAACGGCGCACGGGGCGCAGGCGCCCATGAACGTTCGGGTGTTTCGGTCGGGACGTTATAGTTACTTGACTACAAGCACGGGCTTGTTGGCCTTCTGCAGCACCGAGAAGGCCACGGAGCCCAGCATGCCGCGAACCAGGCCCATACCGCGGTGGCCCATGACTATGCAGTCGAAGTCGAGGTCGGACGCGTAGGCCACTATGGTGTCGTGCGGCGAGCCGTTGGCCACCGTCACCTCGATGTTGGCCGCGTCCCCGGCTATTCCCGAAATCTCCTCGCGGATGCGGGCGGCCTCCTCGCTTTCGGCCTCCTCGCCGATCTCGGATATGGCGTTCATGTCGAGCGAATCGCCAAGCACCCCCGACATGCGGGACGCAATCTTGAACGTCTCGGCGTTGTAGTCATGCCATTCGACGACCTTGAGCACGGTTATCGTGGCGTCTTCGATGCCGTCGACCATCTCGATCGCGTTCTTCAGCGCGTTCTTGGAGGGCTCGGAATCGTCGAACGGGACAAGTATCTTCTTGTACATGAGGCAACCTCCAGCGGCTCG
>CABVEH010000301.1 GCA_902497215.1 uncultured Eggerthellaceae bacterium
TCCAGTTCCTTATTTGCCATGGCACTTCTTGTACTTCAGGCCGCTGCCGCAAGGGCACGGGTCGTTGCGTCCCACGTTGGCGAACGGGTCGTCCTTGTCCTTGACGAACGTGGCCGCCTTCTGCTGGGCAGGCTTCGGCGCAGCCCCAGCCGCAGCCGCGCCGGCAGCTGCTACCTGCTGGCCCGCTGCAGCATGGCCCGCCGACACCGCGCTTCTGACCGACGTGTTCTCCAGCGCCGACTCGGGGGCCGAAAACTGCATCTTGCGCTCGGGCTGGGGCTCGGGCTGCTCGATGCGGATGTTTATCTCGAGCCTGAGGAACGTGCGCAGGAAGTCGTCGTACATGGTGGCCGTCAGGTTCTGGAATGCCAGGTAGGCCTCGTTCTTGTATTCAACCAGCGGGTCGCGCTGGCCCAAGGCGCGCAGGCCGATGCCGTAGCGCAGGTAGTCCATCTCGGACAGGTGCGCCATCCAGCGGGTGTCGATGACGCGCAGAAGGATCTGGTTCGCGAGGTTCTTGGTGACCTCGTCGCCCAGGATGCTGGCCTTGGACTCGTAGATGCCGTAGATGAAGTCGTAGAGCGCCTCGGACACGACCTCGGGGTCTTCGTCGTGGTCGACGTCGTCCACCTTGAAGTCCTCGCGGCCGGTCATGTTGGCCGCATACAACTCGAGAGCGCGCTTGTCCCATTCGTCCGCGGAGTCGCCGGCAAGGTTCTCGGCGACCTGGTCGGCAACCGAGTCCTCGATGATCTTGGAAATGCTCTCGGTGGTGTCCTTGCCGTCGAGGATGGCGTTGCGTTCCTCGTATATCGCCTTGCGCTGCAGGTTCATGACGTCGTCGTACTCGAGCACCGACTTCCTTGCCGCGAAGTGCATCGACTCCACCTGGCGCTGCGCGCTTTCGATGGACTTGGACACCATGGACGCCTGGATGGGCATGTCGTCCTCGAGGCCCGTCTTCTGCATCATGTTGGAGATGCTGTCCATGCGGTTGCCGCCGAACAGGCGCATGAGGTCGTCCTCCAGCGAGAGGTAGAACTGGGTGACGCCCGGGTCGCCCTGGCGCCCCGCGCGGCCGCGCAGCTGGTTGTCGATTCGGCGCGACTCGTGGCGCTCGGTGCCGATCACGCAAAGGCCTCCGGCCTCGCGCACCTGCTTCTGTTCCGCCTCGCATATCTCGCGGGCCTCTGCCAGCGCCGCGTTTCGGTCTATCTGGCTGGGCAGGTTGGGGTTGGGGTTGCCGTCCTCGTCCAGCTCGGGCCCGTCGGGGTCGAACCCGCGCTGGCGCAGGATGTCCACCGCCAGCATGTCGGGGTTGCCGCCCAGGATGATGTCGGTGCCGCGGCCGGCCATGTTGGTTGCGATGGTGACCGCGCCCACGCGCCCGGCCTGCGCCACGATGACGGCCTCGCGCTCGTGATGCTTGGCGTTCAGCGTCTCGTGCTTTATGCCGCGCTTGTCCAAAAGGCGCGACAGCTTCTCGGAGTTCTCGATGGACACGGTGCCAATGAGGCAGGGCTGCCCAGCCTCGTGGCGCGCCTGGATGTCGTCGGCCACGGCGTTGAACTTCGCGTCGACCGTGCGGTAGATGAGGTCGTTGCGGTCGTCGCGGATGACGGGCTTGTTGGGCGGGATGGCGAAGACGGGAAGCTTGTAGATCTGGCGGAACTCGGCGTCCTCGGTCATGGCCGTGCCCGTCATGCCGGAAAGCTTGTCGTAAAGGCGGAAGTAGTTCTGCAGCGTGATGGTGGCAAGCGTCTGGTTCTCTTCCAGGATACGCACCTTCTCCTTGGCCTCTATAGCCTGGTGCAGGCCCTCGGAGTAGCGCCTGCCCTCCATGATGCGGCCCGTGAACTCGTCGACGATGACGACCTG
>CABVEH010000302.1 GCA_902497215.1 uncultured Eggerthellaceae bacterium
AGTTGGTGCCGTAGGTGACGTCGGCCTCGTAGGCGGGGCGCTTCAGCTCGAGCGGCATGCCGTTCTGGATCAGCCCGACCTTCATGCCGAGGAACTTGTAGATGCGGCCCATCCATTCCGAGTCGCGCTTGGCCAGGTAGTCGTTGACGGTGACGATGTGGACGTTGTGCCCGGGTATCGCGTTCAGGTATCCCGCGAGCGTGGACACCAGCGTCTTGCCCTCGCCTGTCTTCATCTCGGCTATCTCGCCCGCGTTCAAGGCCATGCCGCCTATCAGCTGCACGTCGAAGTGGCGCAGCCCTATCGTGCGAACGCTGGCCTCGCGCACGGCGGCGAACGCCTCGGGAAGCAGGTCGTCGAGCGTCTCGCCGGCGGCGTACCTCTCGCGGAAGCGCTCGGTTATGCCCGAAAGCTCCTCGTCGCTCATGGCCTGCATCTTCGGCTCGAGCGCGTTTATCTGGTCGACCTTGCCTTGGTATTTCTTGAGCTGCTTGCCTTCTCCGGCGGAGAGGATCTTGGATAGGAGTCCCATCTAGCGCCTGTCTTTCGTTCTGGAGTGTATTAGATGACATTCTAATACACGGCCCCTGCCTTATGCGGGCGCATACAAAGAAGCCATACGGCACCGCGCGGCGGCATGGCCTAGAAGTCCTCCTCGGTCTCGATGACCGACCGGTACAGCTCGACGACGCGCCTGGAGGGGTCGATTCCCAGATGCTCGCTTAGGAACCTACGGCATTCGAAGTACGTGTCGAGGGCCGCAGCCCTCTGGTTCGACGCGACCTGCGCCTCCATCATCGCGATGTAGGCGTCCTCGCGCGACCCGTCGCGCCGCAAGGCCTCCCTGGCGAACCAGATCGCTCCACGGCTCTCGCCCTCCTGCCCCAGCCGGCCCGCCGCCTCCACAAGCCCGTCCACCAACTGGGTTCGGTACCGGGCCCGCATGGATTCGACGTGCTCGTTGCCGACCACCTCGGGCAATAGGTCCTCGCCGAAGTCGCAGCTGACCTTCTCGTACAGGTCCTCCCATACGTCCTTGTCGTTGCTTCCGAACAGCAGGCCCTTGCAAAGGTCGTCGAACGCTTCGACGTCGGTGGTCACGTAGCGCGAGTCGAGCTTGTACCCCGACTGCGTGCTTATGAGGTACGGGCACGAGCCGCCCACGCGCAGCGCCTTCTTCAGGTAGGCCCACACCACGTACAGGTTCTGACGGGCGGCCTCGGGGTCGGCGTTGGGCCAGATGGACAGGGCAAGCTTCTCCTTGGTGACCTCGCGGCCGTGGTTCATCGCCAGGAAGGCCAGCGCTATCTTCGCGTTCCTCCTCCTGATCTGCCGGGACTCCGATCGGTCGGAGCCTATCCATGCCTCGAATCCGCCGAACAGGGACAGCACCAGCGACGGCGTCGTCACCCTGAGAGCCGCGACCTTCGACGCGGGCTGCGATGCAGACCTGAACGAGTTCTCGTGGGTGAGCTCGTACTCCCCCTTGCGCGCCTCGAGCTCGGCGCCTCCCTTGCGATGCTCTGACGACTGCGACAGGAGGGACACCGCCTTGGCCCTGGCTGCCGCCACCGTTCTGGTGGACGGAACCTCGTCGAACGAGTACGGCCAAAGCTCGCAGGCGGTCTGCAGGGCGTTCGTTGCGGCGCATTCGGCCCAAAGCATGCCGTCGGAACCCCTTCGCGCCTCCAGGAGCCGAAGCATGCCCGACGCGACGGCGACGACGCCGCTGGGTGCGTCCGCGCCTTCCTGCGGGGCCTCGTCGTGACGTGCGGAAGAGGCGCGTTCCTCGAGGAACCAGGCCCCCGAGGCCAGAAGCGCCGCCCTCGGGTCGCCTTCGGGCGCATCTCCCGCGTCGTCCGGGCCGGCGGCGTTTGC
>CABVEH010000303.1 GCA_902497215.1 uncultured Eggerthellaceae bacterium
CTCGCTGAAGGACGTGCAGGCGTACCTGGAGTCGATGCGCACGGGCGATGTTGAGGGCGCCAGAAAGAGCCAACCAGGAGGCGCCGGAACAGAGTCTTCCCCGCATGGCGGCCCCCAGGACGCCTTCGTGATAGCAGGCCAGGGCCTGCCCGCAGACCTGCTGGTGGACCGCCTGCAAACCTTGGGGTCGCAGGCCGTTCACAAGCGCTGCGGAAGCTACACCGGGCTCGTGGACGTCTACGAAGGCAGGGCGAACGCCACGCTGGTGCACCTGTACGACCAGCGGACCAACAGCTACAACATCCCCTACGTACAGAGGCTGGCGCCGGGAACGCCGGTCATGGTTTTCCGGCTCGTGAAGCGATGGCAAGGCTTCGTAGTGGCGAAGGGCAACCCCAGGTCCATTGCGTCATGGGGAGCGCTTCTGCGCGACGATGTACGCCTGGCCAACCGACGGCGCGGCTGCGGGTCGCGCATCCTGCTGGACGAGAAGCTGATCGCCATGGAGGCCGACCCGTGGACCGTCAAGGGATACGAAAGCGACTTCCCCACCGGGCTTTCCGCCGCCCGGGCAATTGCCGACGGCCTGGCAGACGTGGCCGTGGTAGGCGAGCAGGTTGCTGCCCAGACGGACGGCGTGGACTTCGTGCGCCTGCAGCCGGAGTGGCTTGACATAGTGGCCGCCAAGGGCGGCCGTGGACGCGAGCTCTGCCGAGCGCTCAGGGAGTTCTTCGACGATTCGGCCTTCAGGCGCGAGTACGCCCGCATCGTGCAGGGCGACGCCGAAAGCCTGGGCGCCATAGTGTATGAGTGTTGACGAGGGATGCGAAAAGGCCACGCACGATCAAGGCAGCGATGTCCGACTCACTAAGGTTCGGCACACTTGCAAACCGCGGATGAGCCGCCCGCTTCTTTCGCAGCAACGCCGTCATCGGTACCATTGGGCTTGGGAGCGGTAAAGCTCGGCGAACAGACCGCCGGCCGCAAGGAGCCCTTCGGGCGTGCCGTCTTCCACGATGCGTCCGTCGTCAAAAACGAGGACGCGGTCCACCTGGGACGCAATGCCCAGCCTGTGTGATATGAGCAGCGCCGTCCTGTCCTCCACCAGCTCGGAGAAATGGTGGTACAGCTCGGCCTCGGCCATAGGGTCGAGCGCGCTGGTCGGCTCGTCGAGAAGCATGATGCGGGCATCGTCCCGCCATGCCGCGCGGGTTATGGCCACACGTTGCCACTGGCCGCCGGACAGGTTGTTGCCGCGCTCGCTGTAGGACCCCACAACGTCGTCGAGTCCATCTGCACGGGTGGCGATCACCTCGCCTGCGCCGGTCTTCTCCGCCAAAGCAAGCATCGCCTCGTCGTCAAGCGCCCGCATTGGGGCCGATATGGCTATGTTCTGACGAATGGTGTCTTCGTAGCGCGCGAAGTCCTGAAAGACCGCGGACAGCCCGCCGCGCACCCGCGCAGGTTCGTCGTAGGGATGCAATCCCGACACCAGCACCTCTCCCGAGTCGGGTTTGTAGAACCCGCATAGCAAGTTCACGAACGTGGACTTGCCCGATCCGTTGCGCCCGACGATGGCCACCTTCTCGCCCTCGCGGATGGTCACGCTTACGTGGCGCAGAGCCTCGCGGCTGCCTCCGGGATAGGTGAAGCTCACGTCGTCGAACATGACGTCGGCAGGGACTGGTGCATAGGCTGGTGCTGGAGCGTCGCCTTCCTCGCCTGCGCTTTCGCCAGCCTTGATGTACTTTCGGCAGGCCGACGCGCCCCGGTTCGGAACAGGCTCGCAGTCGAAGTCCTCAAGCGAGAAGAAGTCCTGGATGTAGGGCGCGCTGGCCACGAACTTCATGACCCCCGCGAACAACTGCGAC
>CABVEH010000304.1 GCA_902497215.1 uncultured Eggerthellaceae bacterium
CGAGAAGGCGCCTCCGCCGTGGCGTCCCATTCCGCCGTAGGTGTCGACGATGATCTTGCGGCCGGTGAGGCCGGCGTCTCCCATGGGGCCGCCTATGACGAAACGGCCGGTGGGGTTGACGTATATCTCGGCGTCATCGGCCAACGTGACGCCCTGCTCTTCGAGCACGGGGCGTATGACGTTCTCGACGATGGCCTCTCGCAACGTCTCGATGTCGATGTCCTCGGAATGCTGGGTGGACACGACGACCTTCTCGACGGCGACGGGCTTGTCGTCGACGTAGCGCACGCTGACCTGAGTCTTCCCGTCGGGGCGCAGGAAGTCGAGCGTACCGTTCTTGCGCACCTCGGTGAGGCGCTCGGCCATGCGGTGCGCCAGGTAGATGGGCATGGGCATGAGCGTGGGCGTCTCGTTCACGGCGTAGCCGAACATCATGCCCTGGTCGCCGGCGCCGACCGTGTCGTAGGCGTCGCCCGACGCCTCGCCATGCTGCGCCTCGTAGGAGTTGTCGACGCCCTGGGCTATGTCGGGAGACTGGCCGTGGATGGAGTCGATCACGCCGCACGTGCTGGCGTCGAAGCCGAACTTCGCGCGGTTGTACCCGATGTCGTTCACCACCTCGCGCACGATGGAAGGGACGTCGACGTAGGCCTGGGTGCGTATCTCGCCCGTGACCATGACGGTTCCCGTGGTCACAAGCGTCTCGCAGGCGCAGCGCACCTCGTCCACGTCGGCAGGAGACCCCGCGGGAGAGACGTAGCCCTCCTTCTGCAGGGCGATCTCCTTCGCGATGATGGCGTCAAGGATGGCGTCCGATATCTGGTCGCACATCTTGTCGGGATGCCCCTCGGTGACCGATTCGGACGTGAATAGATACGACTTCGTCTCGCTCATACGTGCCTCCTTCATCGATAATGGCGGGACCACCTTGGCTGTATGCTGCCAGGTTGGTGCCGGGATCAACGAGCCAATCCTCTCCCCCGACTCTTGATAAATGGCGACCTAGGCAAGGCCGGTGATGCATACGGCGATTGATTATACACGCCTATTTCATCATGTTCTGCAGATTCTTCAGGTCGGCCATGGACATGCCGCCCATGCCTGGAATCCCCATCCCGCGGCGCTTCTTGCCCTTCTTCCCCCTCTTGCCGCCCTGGTTCATGCCCGCGGTCATCTTCTTGACCATCTTGCGGGTCTCCTGGAACTTCTTCATCACGTTGTTGACGTCGGTGACGGTGACGCCCGCGCCTGCCGCGATGCGCTGGCGTCGTCCTGCGTTCAAAAGCTCGGGCTTCTCGCGCTCTTCCTTGGTCATGGAGTTGATGATGACGACCATGTCCTCGAAGGCGTTCTCGTCGATCTGCCCCTCGCCCATCATCTTGTCGCCGCCCGGAAGCGCGCTGACCAGCTTGCCGATGCCGCCCATCTTGCGCACCTGGCGGTTCATGGCGACGAAGTCGTTCAGATTGATGTTGCCGCGCGCCATGCGCTCGGCTTCAAGGTGCTCGTCTTCTTCCTGCTGCACGCGCACCGCGTTCTCGATGAGCGACACGACGTCGCCCATCCCCAGGATGCGCTTGGCCATGCGGTCGGGATGGAACTCCTCGAGCGAGTCGGGCTTCTCGCCCGACGATATGAACTTGATGGGCTTGCCCGTGACCTCGCGCACCGAAAGCGCCCCGCCGCCGCGCGCGTCGCCGTCCATCTTCGACATGATGACGCCGTCGAAGTCGACTCGGTCGGCAAACGCCTCCACGACGTTAACGATGTCTTGGCCCGTCATGGCGTCGACGACCATCAGGATGTTGTCGGGCTTGGTGGCCTCCTTTATGGCCGCGGCCTCGTCCATCATCTCGTCGTCGACG
>CABVEH010000305.1 GCA_902497215.1 uncultured Eggerthellaceae bacterium
GGCCTGCTGCTGCGGCGCATCGGCGGGGCCGAGCAACGCGGCATCGGCCCACAAGGTCACGCCGTTCATGTCCAGCTTGACCCGGTTCTGCCTGGCGTCGACTTCGCGCACCACGGCTTTCTTGTTCCAGGGACGGTGCATCACATGCTGGCCCGGCTTGAGTTCCGCAATGTCGAACGCCGGGGCCGCCGCCTCTTCCTGTTCCGGAGAAACGTGCAGTTCGGCACGGACCTTGGCAAGCTCCTTGAGGGCCTGCTTGTGCCCGGCCTTGCCTTCCTGCCAGTCCTTCATGACCTTGGCGGACAGCTCGCGCACGTCTTTGATGAGGCGTTCACGCTCACGCTCGAAACGCTCCTGCACGGCCTTGCGCTTTTCGCGGGTACGCTGCTGCTCGGCCTTGAGCGCATCAAGTTCGCCTTCGCGCTTGGCGGCCAAGGCGTTCAGGCGATCCATCACCTCCGTCATATCCTGACCGTCCAGCAACAAATACTGTTCCGCACGGCGCAATACCGATTCGGGGAGCCCGTGCTCGCGGGCCACGTCCAGCGCCTGACTCGCGCCGACCTGATCGTAGGCCAGCCGGAACAGCGGCTTTTTCGTGCCCGGATCGAACAGCACCGAAGCGGCACGCACGCCCTCACGGGTCAGCGCGTAGGTTTTCAGGGCCGGAAAATGCGTCGCGGCCACCACATGCGCCCCGCGTTCGAGGAGGCCGTCGAGCACGGCCTGAGCCAGCGCGGCCCCTTGCGCGGGGTCGGTGCCGGCGCCGAACTCGTCGAGCAGGATGAGCGTGCGGCGATCCGTGGCTTCCCATGCGTTGCCGAGATGCCGGATCTGCGCCGTAAACGTGGAAAGATGATCATCAAGGCTCTGCTCGTCGCCGATGAACGCGTGGATCGACGTCCACCACGGGATGACGGAACCCTTCGCCACCGGGACCGGCAATCCGGCGAGCGTCATGATCGCCAGCAAACCGAGCGTCTTGAGGCATACGGTCTTGCCGCCCGCGTTGCCGCCGCTGATGACGAGCGCGCGATCCGTGGGCCGGAAAATGAGGTCCACCGGATGCGGGCCGCCCTGCTTGCGGATCTGCGGATCGAGCGCGAGAAGCGGGTGACGCGCGCCGAGCAGGGATAACGGCGCATCTTCCCCGCCGGGGCTGATCGTAGCGCACGCGCCGTCGAACAAGGCCGCCAGCCCGCATTTGGCAAGCTCCACGTCCAGCCGGACCAGCAGGTCCCAAGCCGAACGGATGAACGGCAATTCGTTCTGCACGATGCCCGTAAGGTAACGCAACACTTTGCGCTCTTCCTCGCGTTCCTCGCGCTTGAGCTCTTGCAGGCGGTTGTTCTGCTCCACGAGGAACAGAGGCTCGAAATAGCAGGTTTCGCCGGTATTGGAGTAATCGTGGATGATGCCCTGAATGCGGCCCTTGAAATTCGACTTGAGCGGCAGGACGTAACGGTCCGACGCCAGCGTCATGTAGTCATCCTGAAGGTACTGGGCGATGTTGTACTGGACAGCGAAATCCTTGACCTTACGCAGGCACATGAGGTGCAGGCGGCGCAATTCGCCGCGCACGAGCATCAGTTCGGGGGAGCTTTCGTCCTTGATGAGCCCGTCATCGCCGAGGCACCGGGACAGGGCCGAAAGGGTCATCTCAGGCAGGGGCATGGAGGCCACGAGATCCCGCAATGAAGGCCACATGGCGCCGTTTTCATTGATGGACTGGGCGGCCTTGCGGCCCTGGAGCAGGGTTTCGCGGAGCGCCCACAGCGCGTCGGCGTCGAGCGGTGCGGAGGACGGGGACACGGCGGCCTTTTCCAGATGCGGGAAAAGCCCC
>CABVEH010000306.1 GCA_902497215.1 uncultured Eggerthellaceae bacterium
TTGTAGAGCACGATGAACGCCAGGAGCGCCGCCGCGACTATAAGGACGACCACCACCATGTTCACCGACTTCAGCGCGGTCTTGTACGTGTCGATGGTCTCGTCGTTGAACGACACCGTCTTCACGGCGCCCATGCCCTGCATCTGCTGGGCGAACGCCGCGCGGTCCTGTTCGGCCATGGCGGTCTTCAGGTAAGCCTCGTTGGGTTCGGGCACCGAGCCGAACGCCTTCTCGTAGGCAGACGGGCTCATGAACACGGAATGGCCGATGTAGTTCTCGACTATCCCCGTCACGGGAACTTCGCGCACGTCGTCCGTGGCGTTTCCCATCTGGTCCTGCCCGGCCAGCTCGACCATGTCCCCCACGGAGAGCCCGAAGCGCGTGGCGACCTTCTCGGTGACCACCGCGCCATCGTCGCCGAGCGGCACGCCTTCGTGCGTCAGGCGCTCGCGGAAATGCCAGAGCTCCGCGAAGCCTTCGGGGTCCTCGGGCACTATCAGCTGTACGGAAAGCTCTCCCCCGTCGCCGACCACCGCCATCGGCTCGTCGTAGGCCATGGCCACCTTGGACGGGTCGGTCGTGGGCATAGCGCTGCTCGCGTTCACCCTTCCGGCCATCATCATCACGGACACCACCGCGTTGTAGTCGATCAGCTCGCCGTAGTGCTTGTCGATAATGTCGTTTATGGAATCCTGCAGGCCGAACCCGGTGAGCAGGAGCGCAGTGCATCCAGCAATACCGGCCACCGTCATGAACAGGCGCTTCTTGTAGCGGAATATGTTGCGACATGTCACCTTCCAGAGGAACGACAGGCGGTTCCAGACCGGGCGCACACGCTCGAGCAGGATGCGCTTGCCGGCCTTGGGAGCCTTCGGCAGCATTAGCGCCGCGGGCGCCTCGCGAAGCGTGGACACGGATGCGAACGCGGTGGCCGCAAGCGTGATTCCAACGCCCAGGAGGGTGGCGAGCACGGCTATGGGCCAGTCGATCTGCAGGTTGGCCGTGGGCACGATGTAGACGATGGAGTAAGCGACCATGATGATGGCCGGAAGGGTGAACGCGAGCAGCGCTATGCCCACGACCGACCCGCCGACGGAAGCCACCCCGGCGTAGATCATGTACTTCGACGTTATGCGGGCGCGTGAGTACCCCAACGCCTTCAGCGTACCAATCTGCATGCGTTCCTCGTCGACCATGCGCGTCATGGAGGTGAGGGCCACGAGCGCCGCAACCAGGAAGAACACGAACGGGAACAGCTGAGCGATGCTGTCGACGCGGCCGGCGTCCGAGTCGAAGCTTTCCGCGCCGTAGTTCTTGGTGCGGTCCATGACCAGCCATTCCGGCGCCTCCAGCGAATCTATCTCGGCCTGCGCGTCGGAAAGCTGCCGTTCGGCGTCGGCAAGCTCGGATTCGGCCTGCGCCTTCGAGTCCTCGTATTCCGCAAGCCCCGACTCGTAGTCGGCCTTGCCCGCTTCGAGCCGGCGGCGCCCGTCGTCGATTTCGCGCTTCGCGGCGTCGAGGCCGGCTTGCCCCTGGGCGAGCTGCGCCTGTGCGTCTGCGCGCGATGATTCCAGCTGCTCGCGCCCTGCGGCGAGCTGGGCGGCGCCTTCGTCGAGCTGGGCCTTGGCGGCGTCTGCGGCCTGCTGGCCCGAAACGAGGCCTTCCAGCATGGCTATCTGCTGTGCAAGCTGGTTGTATTCGTCGCTGTCTTCGGGAAGCAGCGCGAGGGCCGCCTTCATCTGCTCGATTTTCGCCTGGGCGTTCTCGGGCGTGACGTCCAGGGCTGTCGCCTGCTGCCACCCGGCTGCAAGCTCGGCTTCCTTTTCCGCAAGGGATGC
>CABVEH010000307.1 GCA_902497215.1 uncultured Eggerthellaceae bacterium
TGGCCGAGGCGCGATGGCGGGACGCAGCGCCTTCGTCTGGCCGCCGCAAGGCAGGCGCCGTGCGCGAAGGCTCGGCGGGAAAAGGAAAGGCGGCGGCCGAGCAGGCATCGAACCCTTCGGGACACAGGCGCATCGCAGGAAACCGCCCGCAAGCCTCCGATGTTTTCGCCCTGACGTGCGCGTTCTGCGGTATATTCGTCATGAGGTTCGCGTTCTACATGATGCACATGACGGCAGGCATGGGGGTGTAGGCCCGTGGATATGAACGAATCGGTCGCGTTTTTGGGCGAGACGTTGGGACCGCTGTTTTTGTTCGACCCTTCGGATGAGCAGGTGACCCCGCTCTACGAGCAGCTGGCCTGCATAGACGCAGCCGCCGCAGCGCAGGAGTGGCCTTTCGTCAGGCAAGGCGAGGCCGAGGCAGCGCTTACGCTGATGCACGACGGCCTGGAAGCGGAAGACCGGGACGAGGTCGTCTGGGAGTACCGCAGGCTGTTCGTGGGGCCGGCCGCGAAGGCGGCTCCACCGTGGGGCTCGGTCTACACCGACAGGGAGTGCGTCATTTTCGGCGAGAGCACGCTGGCCTTGCGGGCATGGCTGCGCGCCAAGGGGATCGATGTGCCCGGCGCCAACGGCGAGCCCGAGGACCACATCGGGACGATGCTCCTGCTGATGGCATGGATAGCGCGGAACAAGCCCGACGTCCTCGACGAGTACCTGGCGACGCACCTGCTCACCTGGGCGCCGCACTTCCTTGACGTCGTGCGCGATCAGACGCAGACGCCCTTCTTCGAGGGATTGGCCCAGCTAGCATCGAGCTCCCTGGCCGGACTCCAGGAAGAACTTGGGCTAGACGTTAAGGTCCCAAGGTTCTACCGATAGCGCGCATTACTCCGTTTCTTCATGCGCCTGAGCACAACGACGAAGGCGACGAAGGCGACCAGCCCCACCCCGGCCATACAGAAATAGAGCCACTGGTATCCGATCAGCGGCACGATGACGCCCAGTATCAGCGGGCCGATTCCCACCCCCACGTCCAGGAGCATGTAGAAGGTGGCGTTCGCCACGCTCAAGCGGTCGTCGCTGGCGATGTTCACGGCCATGGCCAACCCGCACGACTGCACGGTGCCCACCCCGAACCCCAGAAGCAGCGCCGCCCCCAGGATCATCCAGTCGTTGGACGATGTGGCGACCAGCACCATTCCGGCAGCGAACGAGAAGAAGGCAGGCCCCATGACCGGCGCGGGCCCCTTCCGGTCGAAGGCGCGGCCGGTGAAGGGGCGCGTTATGAACATGGCGAGCGCGTATGCGACGAAGAACACGCTGGCGGCCCGGCTGAGGCCGATTTCGGCCGCGTACGGGGTGAGGAAGGTCAGCAGGCTGGAATATCCGAAGAAGATGAGGCCCGCCACGCATGCTATGGGAAGCACGCTGGGCTCGACCGACTTCAGCAGCCACGAAGCACGGGTGCGACGGGAGGCGTTCGCTTTCGACGAATGCAAGGCCGCAGGGTCCTGCGCGTGTCGAAAGTGAACGTCCCCCGTCACATCCCCTTCGCCACGCGCTAGCGCATCCTCCCTCTCGGATGCGGCCATGTCGCGCTCTGCCTCTGCGCCCGGGCCGATCTCGGCAGCAGACACCGCATCCTCGGCGGAAGCAGCCGCGTATTCGGCCGCCTTTTTCCTGCGCAAGCGCGAGGTGGCACGCTTCTTCTGGCTGCCGGCGTTCGCGGAATCCAGCGCAAGCACGAAAGGTATGCCCAGCGCCACGACCGCGCACGACACGATGAACAGAACCGG
>CABVEH010000308.1 GCA_902497215.1 uncultured Eggerthellaceae bacterium
CACGCGCTTGCCCAGCAGGTTCTGGCGGAAGCGGCCCTGCTTGCCCTTGAGCATGTCGGAAAGCGACTTCAGCGGACGGTTGCCCGGACCCGTGACGGGACGGCCGCGGCGGCCGTTGTCGAACAGGCTGTCGACAGCCTCCTGCAGCATGCGCTTCTCGTTGTTGACGATGATCTCGGGCGCGCCCAGGTCCAGCAGGCGCTTGAGGCGGTTGTTGCGGTTGATGACGCGACGGTACAGGTCATTGAGGTCCGACGTTGCGAAGCGGCCGCCGTCGAGCTGCACCATGGGGCGCAGGTCGGGCGGGATCACCGGGATGACGTCGAGGATCATATCCGTGGGCTTGTTCGTGGACTTCAGGAACGCGTCGACCACCTTGAGGCGCTTGATGGCCTTGGCGCGCTTCTGGCCTTTGCCGTTGGCGATGACGTCGCGCAGCTCGTCGGCCGTCGCGGCCAGGTCCATGGCGTCCAGCAGATCGCGCACGGACTCGGCGCCCATGCCGCCCGTGAAGTAGTCGCGGTAGTTCAGGCGCATCTCGCGGTACAGGGCCTCGTCGGGCACGAGCTGCTTCGGCTCGATCTTCATAAAGGCGTCGAACGCGTCCTGGCGCAGGGCCTTGCGCTCGTTGAACTCCTCGTAGATGTCGGCGATCTCTTCGTCGACCTCCTCGGGGCTCATGCGCTCGTCCTCGTCCACGTCGTCGACGAAGTCGTCGTCCTCGGGCACGTAGTCCGCGGACAGCTTACGCGTGGCCTCGATGAGGCGGTCACGCTCGGCGTCCAGCTCCTCAAGGTCGGCGGCCAGCTCGTCGCGCAGCTCATCGGCATCCTCCTCGCGGGCCTCCTTGTCCACCGACGTGATGATCGAACTCGCGAAGTACAGGACTTTCTCCAGCTCCTTCGGCGGGATGTCCAGCAGGTAGCCCAGGCGCGAGGGCGAGCCCTTGAAGTACCAGATGTGGCTGACCGGCGCGGCCAGTTCGATGTGGCCCATGCGCTCGCGGCGCACCTTGCTGCGCGTGACCTCCACGCCGCAGCGCTCGCACACGATGCCCTTGAAGCGCACGCGCTTGTACTTGCCGCAGGCGCACTCCCAGTCCTTCGTCGGGCCGAAGATTTTTTCGCAGAACAGGCCGTCCTTCTCGGGCTTGAGCGTGCGGTAGTTGATGGTCTCGGGCTTCTTCACCTCGCCGCGCGACCAGCCGCGCACGTCCTCGGCGTTGGCGAGGGAGATGCGCAGGGCGTCGAAATTAGTGACGTCGAATTCCGTCGTCATTTACAGCTCCTCCCCTTCTCCGATGAGGTCGTTCGTTTCGTTCGTGGTATCGCCCATCAATTCTCCCAGCTCGGCGGCGATGTTGTCGAGCGCGTTCGCCGCGTCGTCTTCTTCGGTCTTGCGCGCGTCGGCGGCGATGGCCTCGAAGAGCGCCCGGTCGGCGTCCTCCTGCCCGTCGATCTCGCGCGTCACGTCGATCGCCTGATGATCGTGGCCCTCGAGCTCCACATTCAGGCAGAGCGACTTCATTTCCTTCACCAGCACCTTGAAGGACTCGGGCACCTCGGCGGCCGGGATGTTCTCGCCCTTGACGATGGACTCGTAGGACTTGACGCGGCCGGCGGTGTCGTCGGACTTCACGGTGAGTATCTCCTGCAGCACGTTGGAGGCGCCGTAGGCGTAGAGCGCCCACACCTCCATCTCGCCGAAGCGCTGGCCGCCGAACTGCGCCTTGCCGCCCAGCGGCTGCTGGGTGACCAGGGAGTAGGGGCCGGTGGAACGGGCGTGGATCTTGTCGT
>CABVEH010000309.1 GCA_902497215.1 uncultured Eggerthellaceae bacterium
CGTGCCGCCAAATACGCCGAACGGCGCAAGGACGATCAGGTACAGCACGATGGCCACAGGCAGCTTGAATTGCTTGACCACGTTGTAGAACGAAAGGTCGCGAGCGCTCAAGTGGTCGTCGCCGTAGGAGAACTGCCAGTCAGCCGGGTCTATGCCTCCCGAAACCACTATTTCGCTCTTGACCGCCTGTTCCCGGACAGCTTGCGGAGTGGTGGCGAAGAACTCGCCGTCGTCGTAGCGGACCACGATGTATGGCGCCAAGGACGGGTCTTTCCCTGAGGCGTCGAACGTCGCCTCGGCCTCCTTGACGGCCTGCAGCAGCTCCTGTTCGCCGTATCCGGCCCCCATGTCGACTGCGGCGATGAACCCGTCGTCGTAGACGAGTTCGTTTCCCGCAGGCTCGTCCACCTCCACGTAGCCCATCGCCTGGGCCTCGCGCAGGCTTACGATCACATCGCCGTCGGGGTTTCCGTCGCCGAATGCGAGCTCGTTCAGGTGGTATGCCCCGGCTTCGGCCGCCTTGGCGGAGTCGAAGAGCCCCGCAAGCTGCTCGTTGTTGATCTCCAGGCAGCGCTCCAGCGGATAGTCGGCATACTCCCACGTCTTCCACTCCGACGTGGAGTCGGCGATGCGGTCTGCGACGTAGGGAACCAACGTGACGTTCAACAGAAGGAGCGCGGCCACGTACACGGCGGTGAAGGCCGCCCACCTGAACGCCAGCGACAGGGACAGCCTGCGCCGCAGCTGGCGCGACTGCGGAGACTTCGCGGCTCTTCCCGTCGAATCAGCCATCTTTGCCGCCGGACTTGTCGAAGGCGATGCGATACCCCACTCCCCATGCGGTCTCTATCACCTCGGCGGACGAGTCGACCTTGGCAAGCTTGCACCGCAGGTGGCGTATGTGCACCATCACGGTGTTCGACGACGACGAGTTCGCAGGCTCGCCCCAGGCCGCCTCGTAGAGCTGCGCCGATGGAACGGGCTGCCCCTTCCGCTCGAGCAGCTGCACAAGGATGTCGAACTCCTTGGGAGTGAGCTGCAACGGCACGTCGTGCAGCGACGCCGTGTGCTTGCGCACGTCCACCTCAAGACCTTGGGCGCGCAGCACGGACGAGTCGTCGGACGCGCCAGACGCCGCCCTGGAACGCCTTCGGATGTGCGCCTTCACGCGCGCCACCAGCTCGCGGGGCTTGAACGGCTTCGTGACGTAGTCGTCGGCGCCGATGGTGAACCCGGCCACTATGTCGGACTCGGCGTCCTTGGCCGAGAGGAACACTATGGGCATGTCGGAGGTCTCGCGCATTCTGCGGCACAACTCGTAGCCGTCCATGACGGGCATCATGATGTCGACTATCGCAAGGTCGTATTCGTTGGAGTCGAGCGACTTCAGGGCCTCGTGCGGATCGGTGAAGGCGCGCACGTCCATCCCTTCGGCCTTGAAGATTCCGGCGATCAGGTCGGCGATGGCTGCCTCGTCGTCTACGACCAGCAGCCTGGGCGTGCCCCGCTTGGCCGCATCGTCGTTGCAGCCTTCCGGCTTCTGCACGTTTTCCGCCCTGTTCTCCATACGTGAATTGTAGTACCTCGAACGCTGCTGCATGCCGAAAGCGTGACGCGATGGCCCCATCTTAAGGAATGCATAAGGAAAGAATAAGGAACCTTAAGCATGCGATATGGGACTCTTAAGCACCGCCGCGTGTACGATTTCATGGTCGCAGAAAGGACGGTGGCACGATGTCAGACGCACAATCACCGAAGTACGGCACCGGAGCGTTCCCTCCCCCTCGTGGG
>CABVEH010000310.1 GCA_902497215.1 uncultured Eggerthellaceae bacterium
CTGCGGTGGTGGCCGAAGGAGAGGTGGCCATGGTGCTCGCCAACGCCTACATCGAGGCGTTCGGAAGCACGTCGATGGCCGACATCAAGGCCAACGTCGCGCAGTACATGCAGCGGCTCGACACGATGGGCCGCTGATGGAGCTGTCCCGCAACGTCTTCTTCGTGGGCTTCATGGGGGCCGGCAAGTCCACCGTGGCCCGCAAGATCGCGCGCTCGTGCGGCGTGGCGTCGCTCGACATGGACAAGTACATCGAGCGTGCCTGCGGGAAGAGCATCCCCGAGATATTCGACGAAGGCGGCGAGGAGTTGTTCCGTCGCATCGAGACGGACGTTCTGCGCGAGCTGTGCGCCAAAGACGCGGGCATGCTGATCTCGTGCGGGGGTGGCATTGTGAAGTCGCCCGAGAACAGGCGCCTGCTGAAGGACGGCGGAGTCGTGGTGCACCTTCTGGTGGATGCCGACGAGGCCGCAGCACGTATCTCCGACAAGTCGTCGCGCCCCCTGTTCAACGACATAGAATCGGCGCGCAGCCTGTGCGCCGAAAGGCTCCCCCTGTACGAGGAGGTCTCCGACCTCACCGTGCCGACGGGAGGGAAGGACCTGCGCGACGTGTCGCGCGAGGTCAGAAGGTATCTAAGCCGGGAAGGTGTGATATGCCAGCGACCAGAATAGACGTGCAGATCCCGGGCGAGAGCGCCTACGACGTGCGCGTGGGCGACTCCATACTGTCCTCGCTCGGGGCGGAATGCCGGAAGGTGCCTTCCGTCGCCGAATGCCCGCAGCTTCTGCTGCTAAGCGACTCCAACGTCGCGCCCTTGTACATGTCGAGCGCGAAGAACTCGCTCGTGGGCGCCGGGTACAAGGTCAGCGACATAACCGTGGGCGCCGGCGAGGCGTCCAAGTCGGTCGGCGTCGCCGAGGAGGTTTGGGAGGCCATGGCGATGCTTGGCCTGGGGCGCGACTGCGCAGTGGTGTCCCTGGGCGGAGGCGTCGTTGGCGACCTGGGCGCGTTCGTCGCCTCCACGTTCATGCGCGGAATGCCCGTCGTGCAGGTGCCCACCACGCTGCTTTCCATGGTGGACTCTTCGGTGGGGGGCAAGGCAGGGATCAATCTGAAGGCGGGGAAGAACCTGGTGGGCACGTTCATGCAGCCTTCGTATGTGTGCGCGTCCACCGACGTGCTTTCCACGCTGCCCGAGCGGGAATGGGCGTGCGGATGCGGCGAGGTGGCGAAGTCGGCCGCGGTCGATTCCGACGACTTCTTCTTCTGGTTGATGGACAACGCCGACGCGCTGGCTGCTCGCGAGGGCGCCGTCATGGACGAGGCCATATGCCGCTGCGTGGTGTTCAAGGCCGGCGTGGTCGCGCAGGACAAGACGGAAAGCCGGGGCGTGCGCGAGTGCCTGAACTACGGGCACACTCTTGCGCACGCCATCGAGACGCTTGCGGGATACGGCACGTACTCGCATGGCGCGGCGGTTGCCGAAGGCATGCGCTTCGCGGCGTTTCTGGGCATGCGGATGGGGCTGACGGCGGAAGGGTTCGCCGAGGCGCAGGCGCAGCTGCTCGACGCGCTGGCGCTTCCGAGGCTCGACTGGCGTGCGCCTGCGGCTGACGTGGTGGCGTGCATGAAGCGCGACAAGAAGGTCCGCGGGGGGCAGCTGCGGTTCGTGGTGCTGCGCGACGTGGGCGACTGGGCCATCGTCGACGTGTCCGACGATGACGCCGTCGCGGCGCTGGACGCCTTCTACGGGGAATGATGGGAGCGTGACGGAGGT
>CABVEH010000311.1 GCA_902497215.1 uncultured Eggerthellaceae bacterium
GCGCTTGCGGCGGCTGACGTCGGGGTGGCGATGGCGTCCGGCACCGACGTGGCGCTTGACGCCGGGTCGGTGGTGCTCATGCGCAACAGCCTTTCCGACCTCGTCGTCGCGCTGCGCTTGTCGAAGGCCACCATGCGCAAGATCAAGCAGAACCTGTTCTGGGCCCTCGTTTACAACTGCATCATGATTCCGCTTGCTGCTGTAGGAATTCTCGCGCCTGCCTTGGCTGGTGCAGCCATGGCCCTTTCCAGCGTGAGCGTCGTCAGCAATTCGCTGCTTCTGAAACGCTTCAAGTAGTTTTTATACTTCGTCCTACCGGACGAAGTATTGCCAGACGCTGCGCGGACGCCCCGCCCCCTGTCACGCCATTCGTGCCTATGTGTCGTCTTGGTGTTCGCGAGGTTTCGGGCGAGTCACGCATCTTCCGCGCCTTATTAAGGGGCATGTTGCGCTTGCTAACATGCGAGGCGCTATAGAGGAGATTGGAACCGCCATGAAGAACACAAGCGCATCCTCCCACAAGGCCGAAGCACGCGCGGTCGCACGCGCCGCCAACACGTCCCCTTCTCGCATCCGTGAAAACGCGGTAGCGTTCGTCCTTGCCGTTATCGCGGCGATTGCGCTGGTTGCCGCTGCATTCGTCTATGTCGCCACACCGGCCCAGGCGTCGGCCGATATCGAAACGATGACCAGCGAAATGGACGCACAGACCCAAAGCGAGTTTGCTAAGTTCGCCGAAACCGCAGCGCCCACCGATAGCCTGGAAGGCGTGGTTCAAGGGCCAACGCCTGCCGACGAATGCGTTGCGGTCATCAAGTACTTCGAGAACGTGCCCTACGAAGATCCTGACACCGTAATCGACGAAGGCGGAAGACGTCTTCTCGGAACGCGCGTCCTAACCGGGCTGCACGAAGGCGAGGTGCTGAACGCCTGGAACTACGTGGTGGATATCCCCGGACACTTCTTCTTCGATGGTTGGCCTTTGAACATGACCGTCACGACCGATCCCACGCAGAACGTGTTCACGCTCATCTACGGAAGGCTTTGGAACAGCGAGTACACGGTCAACTACTATCTGATGACAGGCGCCGACCTTGCGGCCGACACGTGGTCGGAAGCGCTGGCACCGGACGACGTCGAATTCATCAAGATGGGGTCGCAAACCTTCACCGACCAATGGTTCGACATCACGATCAAGGGCGACGCGTACGAGTACAAGCTCGACGGAATGTATGTCGTGGACACCTACCCGGCTGAAATCAGGCTGGGGACCGACCCCGACAACAACGTCATCAACGTGCTGTACGTTCCCGAGCTTAACACCTTGCCTGACGAAGTCGAGGTTCCGGATGGCGTGGTTGTCCCCGACCCCGATCCGGATGCGCCGAATCCCCCAGAGGACGGCACCATCGACTACGACGATCTTATGACCACTCTTCCTGACGACGTGGTGGTGGAAGACTTCGTGGGCACCGACGTGGACAACGGGAACATGGACGTCACCGACGAGATGCTGTCGACGCCTGTGAGCAAGCAGGAAGCCGAGCGCATGCTCGAGGCATACAACACAGGACTGCGTGCGGGCGAACTGGCTCAGACAGGCGATAACAGCAACGTGCTCGCGTGGGTGCTGGGCGGCATCGCCGTCGTTGCCGCAGTCGGGGCCATAATCGCGTTCGTCTTCCGCAATAGGAAGAAGGACGAACCTTCCCAGTAGGCAGTATGGCGCTTGGGTGAGACGGGGTCGGGTGATTTGTCACACTTTCGCCAAA
>CABVEH010000312.1 GCA_902497215.1 uncultured Eggerthellaceae bacterium
GGCGCGCGTGATGCAGTCGGGGCGCGTCTCAACCACCAGCCCCACCACGCGGTGCGCGGCCTCGACGTTGCGCTCATGCTCGAAGGAAAGTCCGTCCAGCGACGTTAGCCTCTGGTCCGGGGCGATTCCGAGGTTGCACATCCCGACTGCCTCGTTGTAGCCCAGCTCCCCGGCGTTCACCAGGGCCTGGGTCTCGCGCGTAGCTTCTGCCAACGCCTTCGGATCGTTCGTGAAACCGGCCGACTCGTAAAGCGCCACGCGAGCCGCGCACTCGGCTTCCGCGCGGCCTTCGCCCAGTTCGTTCAAGGCGCGGAACAGCTCCTTCACGAACCAGGTGCGGTAGTCCTGCGGGTAGTCTCTGAAAGTGCCTCCGAGCACAATGAGTTCGACCTTGTCCACGTTATGCCCCATGTCGGCAAGCACGCGCACGCGGGAAGCAACCTGCAGGTAGGGGTCGAAGAAGTTGTGCTCGGCCCGCTGGCAGGCGGGCTCGTCGGCAAGGTAGCTCTTGGGCATGCGAACGTCGCTGGGGCAGTATAGGCAGTCGCTTGCGCAGGGCCACGGCTTCATGAGGACGGTCACCGTCGCAACCCCCGACGCCGTGCGCCTGGGCTTGGCACGGAGGAGCGCGACTATGGCATCGTCGGTCGCCTCGTCGACCCCCCAACTGCGCCATACGTCTGTATTCTTCGCCTTCTGCTGCAGGTAGTAAGGAAGCAGTCGGCGCTTGGCCACGTGGCGTGAGGGGTCGTGCGACTTGCGGTTGAGGCCGCGGAGGAGCCTGTCCAGCCAGCGCGCATCCGGCTCGCCGCCGGATTCCATGAAGTCGATGATTTCGCTTATCGCCTCGTCCATGCACACAGGTTAGCGCATTCCGAAGCAAGGGAACGAGACGACACGCTTATACTCTTAGGCATGGACATTGAGACTGCACAAAGGCTGAACGAGGCAACCAGCGACTTCTACGCCGCCAACGCGAGGTCTTTCTCTTCGACCCGCGAACGCCCATGGGAAGGCTGGCGCAGGTTGCTCCCCCACATCGAGAATGCGGTCGACGCTGGATTCCCGCTTCGGACCGCCGCATCGGGAGAGCCTTTCCGCGTGCTGGACGTTGGATGCGGCAACATGCGCTTCGAACGGTTCCTTGCAGAGGCGTTCCCTGACCGGTCGTTTTCCTTCGCCTGCATCGACAATTGCCCTCCTCTTGCGGAGGAAGGCTTTCGTCGGGACGCGGTTTTCCAGGAAGCCGACGTGGTCGAGCTTCTTCGAAAAGGCGAGCTGGACGGAATGCTCGACGGCATGACGGCCGCGTCCCACTTAATTCCGCCCTCCGCCTCCCCGTTCAACCTGTCCGTGGCATTCGGCCTAATGCATCACGTCCCGCTCGCCGAATGGAGGTGCCATCTGCTCGCCACGCTGGTCGAGCATACCGCTACCGGAGGCCTAATAGCCGTTGCGTTCTGGCAGTTCGCCAAGAACCCGAAACTACGCGAGAAGGCGGAACGCACCACGACGGAAGGATGCGCGAAGCTGGGATTGGAGATTGACGTCAACGCAGGCGACTACCTTCTGGGATGGCAGGGCTCGACCGACCACTTCCGCTTCTGCCACAGCTTCTCGGACGAGGAGGTGGATTCGCTGGTCGACGAGGCGCAACGCCACGGCGCCCGCGTCATCGACTCGCACAACGCAGACGGCCCGGACGGCATGTCGAACCGCTACGTAGTGCTAAAGGTGTGACGCTGCTCGGGTCTTTTGTCACATGGGCT
>CABVEH010000313.1 GCA_902497215.1 uncultured Eggerthellaceae bacterium
ACGCGGTGCTGGAAGGCACCGTCGTGTTCCCCAACGAGCCGATAGTGCGCGTTCAGGGGCCCATCATGCAGTGCCAGCTCATCGAGACGGCGCTGCTCAACGCAGTGAACTTCCAGACGCTCATCGCCACGAAGGCCGCCAGGGTGTGCCGGGCGGCAAAGGGTGCGCCGGTGGCCGAGTTCGGCCTGCGCCGCGCACAGGGCCTGGGCGGCGTGTGGGCGTCGCGGGCCGCCGTCGTGGGGGGCTGCGCGTCCACTTCCAACGTGCTGGCGGGGAAGATGTTCGACATACCCGTGTCGGGCACGCATGCCCATTCGTGGGTCATGTCCTTCGACGACGAGCTGGAATCGTTCAGGGAGTACGCGAGGCTGTTCCCCAACAACTGCACCCTGCTGGTCGACACGTTCGACGTCGAGCAGGGCGTGCGCAACGCCATAACCGTGGGACTGGAGATGCGGGGGCGCGGGGAGGAGCTTGCGGGCATCCGCATAGACTCCGGCGACCTGGCATGGCTTTCGAAGATGGCGCGGCGCATGCTCGACGATGCCGGGCTGCCCGACGTCGGAATAGTGCTTTCTAACGACCTGGACGAGCGCACGATAAAGTCGATCCTGGACGAGGGCGCCCCGGTTGCGGCGTGGGGGGTCGGAACGAAGCTTGCCACGGCCTACGACCAGCCGTCGCTCGGGGGCGTCTACAAGCTGTCCGCCGTGCGCAACGGCGACGACGAGGAATGGAGCGACCGCCTGAAGGTGTCGGAATCGGCCGCGAAGACCACCATCCCCGGCGTGCTGAACATAAGGCGGTACTTCGACGAAGACGGCAAGATTGCCGGCGACATGGTGTTCGACGTGACGCGCGGCGTCAGCGAAGGCGAAGTCATAGTCGACCCCGTCGACCCGCTTCGCCAGAAGCGGCTGGAAGGCATGAACTGGGTGCAGCTGCTGGTGCCGCTGGCACGCGACGGCAGGTCCGTGCCCGACGCGCAGTGTTCGGCAATGGACGCCCGCGCACGTGCCGCCGCCCAGCTGGAGACGCTGGACGAGACCCAGTTGCGAATGTTGAATCCGCACACTTATCCGGTTGGCTTCGAACGCACCCTGCACGACCGGCGCAGCTCGCTGGTCGCTAGAATGAGGAACATTTCCGAATAGCGCGCCACGCGCCTGCCATGCGCCCGCGGGGCGCACGACCATGAAAGGAAAGACATGCCGAACTGCCATCTGATAGTGGACTCGTGCAGCGACCTGCCTTACGAGCTTGTCGACCGCGAGGGCATTACGCTTCTGAAGTTCCCCTACATCGAAGGCGGCGAGACGTTCGACGACGACCTGTTCCGCAGCGTCTCCGCCAAGGAGTTCTACGACGGGATGCGCAAGGGCGCCGAGCCTTCCACCGCCCAGCTTTCCGTGCCGCTTCTGCAGGACACGTTCCGCGCGGCCGCGGAGGCCGGAGTGCCCACGGTGTACATGTCGTTCACCAGCGGCCTTTCCGGAAGCTTCGACGTGGCCATGCTGGTGCGCGACCAGATCCTAGAGGAGTTCCCCGACTTCGAGCTGTACGTCGTGGACACCAAGCTCGCCTCCGTCGCAGAGGGCTTCATAGTGTTCGAGGCCATATCGCTCTGGGAGAAGGGCGCCACGGCCAAGGAGCTTGCCGAATGGACCGAGGAGGCCCACAACTACGTGTCGTGCGAGTTCATGGTCGAGGACCTCGAAGCCTTGAAGCGCGGGGGGCGCATACCTTCTTCCGTGGCTGTGGCCGG
>CABVEH010000314.1 GCA_902497215.1 uncultured Eggerthellaceae bacterium
CGGCACCTTGAGGCTCCGCCTCGCCTGCCCGCTCAACGTACGCGATGACGATGCTCACGTTCTCGTCCGACATCCCCACCGAAGAAAAGCTGCTCTGGGGAAGGCGGATCAGCGGGTCGCCGTCGAAGTCTTTGCGCACCCGAAAGCCCGTCTCTTCCATGAGCTCCCTGTCGATGCATTCGCGCAACGTCTCGCCTGGCTCCATGAGTCCGGCGGGAAAGGCGACCACCCAGGCGTTCACGGGATACCGGAACTCCCGGATCAGCAGCAGCGAGTCGTCGGGAAGCACGGGGACTATGCATACCGCGTCCGCATTCTCGGGCCTGCCGCCGCGCCCGTCAGCGTTCGCTTCCAGCCGAGACCTGTACTCCGCAAGGCCCTGGCGGGACACGCTCTCGTATTCGACGGTGCTTCCGTCGGGGAGCCTGTAGGTCAGCAGGTACTTGTTTATCCATCCAGGCGACACGAGCTTCACGTCTAGAAGTTCGGGCGTTCCGTTGTTCATCGCGCTCCTTCCGCTTCAAGTCGCGCAGACAAAAAAGAAAGGGGCGGCCGGGGATGTTGCCGCCCCTTTCGAGGGCCGGTCCATCTTGGTTGCGGACCGGCTGGAAGCCCTTGCGGGCTTCCTCGAAGCCGACGTTTCGTCGGATCTTCGAGAGAGGGGAAAAGGGAGGAGGGGGAACACCCTTTTCGAGTCTGGCGATAGATTACTGCCTTGGATTCGCATTATCGGTCAGAAGCAGGCCAAGTTGATGGCGTGTCTTTCTTGCATTGCCATTCCGTTACTTTCGTAACTTCGCCGGGACAAACGGGCTATTGCAACAGAGCTATGGCTTTCTCGTATCCGCCGGCTCCATACGCCAGGCACTTCGAAACGCGCGCGATGGTGGTGGCAGACGCGCCCGTGGCCTTCTCGATGGACGCATACGACTTACCGTCGGCAAGCATGCGCGCGACCGCCAGCCGCTGGGAGGTCTCGCGTATCTCGCGGATGGTGAACATGTCTTCCAGCAGCGCGAAGATGTCGTCCTCGTCGCTCATGTCGGCCAGCACGTGAAGGAGGTCGTCGACCTCGGGGCTGCGTATTTCGCTTTTCGTTGTCATGGTCACCCCAGCATCCTTCTGCGCATCAGGCCGTATTCTATGGATTCCACCAGGGCGTTCCACGAGGCCTCGATCACGTTCTCGGAAACGGCGATGGTGCCGAACGACCCGTACTTGTCCGACGTTGTTATGGTAACGCGCGTTATGGCACCCGTTCCCTGGCTTTCGTCGAGCAGGCGCACCTTGTAGTCGACGAGCTCGATCTCAGCGATTTCAGGATACGCTTCCACGATGGCCATGCGAAGCGCGCTGTCAAGGGCGCCTATGGGGCCCGTGCCTTCGCCGGTGGCCACGAAACGCTCGTCGCCCACATGGATCTTGATGGTCGCCTCGGAGGCGGCGTCCTTGGCAAGCGCCCCGACGTCCTCGCGGTCGTCGACTATCACCCGGAAGCTTTCCAGCGTGAATGCGGGCCTGTACGTCCCGAGGTAGCGCATTATCAGCAAGGCAAGCGACCCGTCGGCCACCTCGTAGGTGTACCCGCAGGCCTCGCGATGCTTTATGTCGTCGAGAATGCCCTGTATGTCCACGTCGTCGCCCGATATGTCCAGCCCCATCGAAGCGGCCTTCTGAAGAAGCGACGCCTTTCCGGCCAGCTCGCTCACCACCATGCGTGCCCCATTGCCCACCACATCGGGGCGAAGCCTTACC
>CABVEH010000315.1 GCA_902497215.1 uncultured Eggerthellaceae bacterium
GACGAGCCACACGAGAAGCACGAGCGGAAGCACCAGGTAGCAGTTCTTGAGCAGGTAGGCCCCCGTGGGCAGGTCTTCCTTCGACATGCCTTTCAGGCCCAGCTTCTTCGCCTCGAGGTGCACGGCGATGAAGATGCCCGAGAAGTAAAGCAACGCCGGGATGATTGCCTTCGCGGCCACCTCGATGTAGGGGATGCCCATGTATTCGGCCATCAGGAACGCCGCAGCTCCCATGATGGGGGGCATGATCTGGCCGCCTGTGGACGATGCGGCCTCGACCGCTCCCGCGAACGCGGGCTTGTACCCGGTCTTCTTCATCATGGGGATGGTGACCGAGCCGGCCCGCCGCTGGACCAGCCCGCTATGCGGTTGGCCAGCGAGATGAAGAAGTTGGATATGCCGGTGCGTTCCAGGAAGGCGCCGAAGATGATGAAGAGCACGATGTAGGTGTAGCAGACGTTGGTGGGGGTGCCAATCACCCCGCTGGTCGTGTAGAACAGCTTCTGCACCACCTTGCGCAGCGACGAGTACACGTCAGCCGACGACGAGGACGTCATCTGCCAGTAGAAGGCGTAGATTACCAGGCATCCCGCGACCACGATGATCGGAAGGCCCACGCAGCGCCGGCAAAGCTCGACCAGCACCGCTATGCCGACGATTCCCAACGCCACGTGCAAGGGCTCGATGCGCGCGCCCATCATCAGGATGTCGGTGACGTTGAACGCGAAGTACATGAACGATGCGAACCCGGCCAGCATCAGCACGATGTCGTACCACGGGATGCTGTTCACCTTGTGGTTGGTCTTGCGGGCCGGGTACATCATGTACCCGATGACGATGACGAAGGCCAAAAAGCGCGCCAGGCGCGCCTCGGCCTGTTCCGTGGAAAGAAGCGTCATGAGCAGGCAATAGACCGAGAAGGCCACCATGAGCCCGGTGACGACTATCTTCGGGATTCCCTCCCAGATGCGCGTGTTCGACTCCTTGTCGTACTTGCGCATCACCTCGTCGGCGTCGATCGAGGGCGGGACGGCGTCGGAGTAGTCGCCGAACTCCTGGTCGTTGGCCAGCACCTCTTCGGGCGTGGCCTCCTTGGTCTTTCGCTTGAAAAGTTTCCCCATTCTATCCCCTATGGTCCTCTTTAACGCAAAAGGGCTGCAGCGGACGGATCCCCTGCAGCCCTTGGGCCAAACGCTTGGCCGCGCCCGGTGCGCGGCCGGATCATGGTCTGACTATTCGGAGTCTACAGTGATGTCCTGCTCCTGGTAGTACTTCGCAGCACCGGGATGGTACGGCACGGAAGTGATGGCCGCAGCGTCCTCGAGCACCAGCTCGTCGTACTTGGCATGGGCGTCGGAGTTGTTGTCCTTGCCGTCGAAGAGCGACTTCGTCAGGTTGTAGACGACGTCCTCGGACACGCTGTTGTTGACGATGATGACCGCGCCGACGGAAACCGTGGTGACGGGGCCTTCGGTGCCGTAGGTGTCGGCCGGGATGACGGCCTCGCTGTAGTAGGGGTTGCTCTGCAGCAGCTCGTCGATGTGCTGCTGGTCGAGGGAGACGAGGTAGGTCTCCTTGGTGGTGGACAGGTCGGTGATGGCGGTGGTGGGAGCGCCGGCGACGATGAACGCCGCGTCGATCTTGCCGTCCTTCAGGGAGTCGGCGGAGTCGCCGAAGCTCTGGTAGACGGGGGTGAAGTCGGTGGATCCGTCGGTCGTCAGCGTGATGCCGTAGACGCCCAGGATGTCAAC
>CABVEH010000316.1 GCA_902497215.1 uncultured Eggerthellaceae bacterium
CTTCTCGGGGTTCGCGAGGAAGTCCTTCACGACCTGTTCAAGGACGCCAAGGAGGCCGCCCCGTCCATCATCTTCATCGACGAGATCGACGCCGTGGGGCGCCAGCGCGGCACCGGGCTCGGCGGCGGCCACGACGAGCGCGAGCAGACGCTCAATCAGCTGCTGGTGGAGATGGACGGCTTCGAGAACAACGAGTCGGTGGTGCTGATCGCGGCCACCAACCGCGCCGACGTGCTCGACCCGGCTCTGCTGCGCCCCGGCCGCTTCGACCGGCAGATCGTCGTGGACACCCCCGACGTCAAGGGGCGCCTGAAGATCCTCGAGGTGCATTCGGCCGACAAGCCCATATCGGAAGACGTCGACCTCGACGCCATCGCCAAGATCACACCCGGCTTTACCGGCGCCGATTTGGCCAATTTGATGAACGAGGCCGCGCTGCTCACCGCGCGCCGTTCGAAGAAGATCATCACCATGCGCGAGGTCAACGAGTCGCTGGAACGTGTCATCGCCGGCCCCGAGCGCAAGGGCCGCGTCATGAACGAGAAGGTCAAGCACACCATCGCATACCACGAAAGCGGGCATGCCCTGGTGGGGCACCTGCTGAAGAACGCCGACCCGGTGCACAAGATATCCATCATCTCGCGCGGCCGCGCGCTGGGCTACACGCTTTCCATCCCCGACGACGACAAGCTGCTGAACTCGCTTTCGGAAATGAAGGACGAGCTGGCGGTGTTCATGGGCGGCCGCGTCGCGGAAGAGATCTTCTGCGACGACATCACCACAGGCGCGTCGAACGACCTCGAACGCGCGTCCAAGATGGCCCGCGCCATAGTCACGCAGTACGGCATGTCGCCTTTGGGGACGCAGGTGTTCGGGCAGCCTAACCACGAGGTGTTCCTGGGCCGCGACTACGGCAACACGCAGGACTACTCCGACGAGACGGCGCGCGCCATCGACATGGAGGTGTCGAAGATCATGAAGGAGGCCCACGACAGGGCCCATGCCATACTCACTGCGAACGCCGAGCAGATGGACCTCATGGCAAGCGTCCTGCTGGAACGCGAGACCGTGGAAGGCGAGGCCTGCCAGGCGCTTCTCGACAACAAGTGGCAGGAATACCTTGCCCGCGAAGGCGACATCATAGCCGCCCACGAGCGCGAGGAGGCCGAGGCCCGCAAGCGCGATCTTGAAAAGCACCCCGAGCTCGCCGAAGCGGACGTCACGGGCGATGCCGGCGCCAGCACGCAGCCGCCTCACGTCCATGTGCATCAGGGCCCGTCCGTTCCTGGGCTGCCGGCCAGCGAACCTGCCACCCCGAACGTCCCGGAAGCCAAGCCGGCGGTACAGCAGCCCGCAGCGCCTGATGCGGCTCAGACGGCCAACGCGCCCAAGGCCGATCAGGACCCGCTTCTGTCCCAGCTGAACTTCGACGGCGTGAAGCTGGCCGATCCCGACTGGCGTGATGCCCGCGTTGAACCAGGCGACCAGGACCCGAACGGCCCCTTCCGCAAGCAGGCCGAGAACGTGGACCACGACGATGCCGCCGAGAAGGCGCAGCGCGAAGCAGCCGATGCCCAGTTCGAGCATGGCGACAGCGTCTATGGCATCGACGAGGACGCCGACGAGGCGCGCGAGGAAGCGAAGCTGCAGGACGAGTCCAAGCCGGAAGGCGCGGACGCGGACGATCCCTACGACGACCCTTACGGCCTGCGCAAGTAAACGTTCGTGACAGAGGTCGGGTCAT
>CABVEH010000317.1 GCA_902497215.1 uncultured Eggerthellaceae bacterium
GAAGCGTCGCCGAGTTCCGCATAACCTCCGTCAAAACCCGCACCGCGGTAGCCGAGCCCTGCGGAGAGCGCGTAGCCTTCCGCCCCAATCGTTGCGGTTAGGCTTCCTCCACCTTCACGATTCGCGCCACCACGGGCGCTCCGTTGAAGTCGAGGCCGTCGGTGGCGTCTTCAAGGTCGCGGCGCGACATCGTCCAAAGGCGCGCCACCATGTCCTTCGCCTTCCCAAGCGCCTCGTCGTACAGCTGCCAGAACGACTCGGTGCGCGCCTCGCCCGTCCAGGGGTCCGTCCATTCGGCGTTCTCGCGGTTGTCGAAGGCGGACTCGAACAGAAGGCCGTTGCGGTGAGACATCGCCCGGACGAACGAGTGCCTGCGGAACAGCTCCTCGGCGCGGCCTAGCAGCTCGCGCTTCACCCCCAGGGGGGAACGCATTGCGCGAAGCGCCTTGCGGTAGGCGTTAACGCTCTTCTCGAACGCGTCGTCGGGGATGCTGCGCCCCGTCGCGTCGAAGACGGCCCTCTTGCTGAGCAGCGAGACCTGGCGAAGCGTGGCCAACGACCCTCTGAGCGTCCTTGAGGACGGGTCGTAGTCCTCGATGGTGGTCTTGGCCTTCGTGCTGAGCACCAGCACGTCGAGCTCGCTTTCGATCTCGGCGTGCACCTCGTGGCCGTCGCGCTCGTCGAGGCCTTCGACGCCCGCGCCGCAGAGCGCGTTCTGCTGGGCGTAGACGAACGGATGCATCGTCGAGTCGAGCACGTAGTGGCACGCCATCCCCAGCACGTAGGCGCGGCAGGTGCTGCGCGTGCACGGGTCCATCGCGGGCACTGCGTCGCGGTAGGCGGCCAGCAGCACGGCGGGGTCGCCCTTGTGCATGGCCGTGCCTATGCCCCATGCGCGGACAAGCGACGGCCTGGCCTGTCCGAAGAAGAACACGTCCGGGCCCTGGTTCCCTAGAAGGAACGCGTCGAACTCGTCGCGCGAGTCGCCCACGAGCGCATGCAGCGAGTCGTAGACCTCGCGTCCGAACTGGTCGTGCGTTATGACGGCGGCCATCGCGTTCCACCTCCATGCCGGAAGCTTGCGGTATCCGCCCATTATACGTACGCCATCCGCCTGTGCGTTCGGTGGGCGGCGCATTCCACAAACTAATCTTTGCTATAGTTGTCTCATCTGCGCAGATTCAGCCTTTGCGCATGCAAGTCATCGACATCCAAGGAACGGTGCAGCCCAAAGCCATGTCGCTCATAGTCGCAAAATTCGGCGGGACGTCCGTCGCTTCGCCCGAACGCATAAAGAACGTCGCGAAGCGCCTTGCGGCCATGGTCGACGGCGGAGACCAGGTGGTCGCCGTCGTGTCCGCGATGGGCAAGACGACCGACGAGCTGATGGGGCTGGCGGCCGCGGTGAGCAGCGATCCCCCGGCGCGCGAGCTGGACCGGCTGCTGTCCACCGGCGAGCAGGTGTCGATGACGCTGCTGGCGCTTGCGCTCGAGGCCATGGGTTACCCGGCCATAAGCTTCACGGGGCGCCAGGCAGGCATCGAGACCAACGGCACCCACAACAAGGCCAAGATAGTGAAGGTGCACAACGAGCGCATCCTGAAGGCCCTCGAAGACGGCCTGATCCCGGTCGTGGCCGGCTTCCAGGGCATAGACGCCAACGGCGACATCACCACGCTCGGCCGCGGAGGCAGCGACACCACCGCCGTTGCCGTGGCTTGGGGCATAGGCGCCG
>CABVEH010000318.1 GCA_902497215.1 uncultured Eggerthellaceae bacterium
ACGTTCACCTGGCCTGCATACATGTCGGCCGAGCCGTCGCCGCACACAACGAGGTCAACGCCGCCTTCGACGTCGCCCACGAGCTTGGCAAGGGCCTTGGCGGTGGTGCGGGAATCGGCGAACGCATAGGCGTCGTCGGCGATCATGAGGAGCTCCTCAGGGCCGCGGGAGAGGATGCTCTTGCGCACCTTCATGTCGCCGGCCTTGGCGTTGCTCGCGCTGATGGCGACGAGTCGCGCACCTTCGGCCTCGGCCAGCTGGGCCGCTGCCTCGATGGCGTTAAGATCGTACTCGCTCGCAATCTGATGCGCCTTCGAGCTGTCGAGAGACCGATCGGGGGCGACGGTGATGTCCTGATCGTCAGGCACCACTTTCACCGCTACAGCAATGTTCATGGTCGTGTCCTTTCTGGTCGATGTACCGGACTTGCTTGATTGTGCCTCCTCGCCCATTGTACGACAAGAGAGGTCCTGGCAACACCCATGCCGCCCGTCCACTTTTGGCAGCGGGCGAGCGGCATGGGCGAATGGAGCAAAGGTTAGTCGGCGTACCACTTCGGGATGGCGCGGCCCGCGATATAGTCCATGACCTCGCAGGTACCGCCGGCGAGCATGTTGCCGCGCAAGTCGCGCCAAATGCGGCCGACGCGAACCTCTTCGGTGTAGCCGAGGCCGCCGAAGATCTCGATCGCGTTGTCGGCGAGCTGGACATGCGCGCGGGTCCCCCAAGACTTCAGCATTGCGATGTCCGCGTTGATGGACTCGCCCTGGTCGAGCTTCCAGAGGCAGTAGTACAGCCAATGACGGGTCTGCTGCAGGATGATCTCGTTCTCCTCGATCAGATCCTGAACGCGGGGATTCGTGATGATCGGCTTGTTGAAGGCGATGCGCTCCTTGGCGTACTTGACCGCATCGTTTTGAGCGGCCTGCGCCAGGCCGAGGCCCTGGGCAACGACCAGGCAACGCTCGAACTCGAAGTTCTTCATGAGCAGAAGCCAGCCGGCGCCAGCTTCGCCGATGCGCTGGTCTTCGGTGACCACGACGTCGTCGAAGTACACTTCTACGAACGGCACGGTGTGCTGGCCGATCTTGGTGAGATGGGCGGTGGAAATACCGGGGGTCTCGCGCTTGACAAGCCACAGGGACATCTTGGTATTGTCGCGGGACGCGTCCTCGTCCTTGGCGATGACGATGAGATAGGGAACGTCGGCGCCGTTGGTCACCCAGGTCTTCTGCCCGCTCAGGATAAAGGAGCCGTCGGCCTGCTTCTTCGTGACGCAGGTCATGCCCATGTTGTCGGAGCCGGCAGCGGGCTCGGAAAGGCAGAGAGCGGCGACGGACTGGCCGGACTTCTCATACTCCTCCATGATGACGGCGGCCTGCTCGGGGGTGCCGAACTCGGCGAGGTCCGCGCAGGCAAGCATGCCGGTCATGAACGGAGTCATGGCGCCGGTAAACTCGTAGAGCTTCTCGGTCATCAGGCCGAGCGTCACGTGGTCGGTGGGGATGCCGCCGACCTCTTCGGGAAGGCCCATGAACGGGAACCCGGCGTCGCGGTAGGCGTCCTGAGCCTCGGCGGGCACTTGGTGCGCCTCGTACATGTCCATAACGGACTGATCGTCGAAGTAGCGCTCAGCGTACTCCTGCAGGGACTCCACGAGTAGCTGCTGCTCGTCGGTTAGGCTAAAATCCATGCTGCCTGCTCCTTCCTTGGCCCGGCTGCAG
>CABVEH010000319.1 GCA_902497215.1 uncultured Eggerthellaceae bacterium
GCGCCCACGGGGGCCACCGACAGCAGCAGCTTCCAGCCCTTCTTGAGACGCGCCGTCGTAGGTGGCATCTCGATGGTGGCTTCCACCACCTCTCCCGGCACGAGCTTCTGGCAGTCGGCTTCCTGATGGGTGTGATATGGCCGGTATTCCGTCGTCTTCTCCGGGTCCTCCATGCGATGCGAGAACTTAAGCGCGCCTCCGCAGATCACGCCGCCCTTGTCGAAATGCGTGTCGACGCCGAAGGGAACCTGCTGGTCGTTCTCGTCGAGCGCGATGAGATGCACGAAGGCCTTCATGTCGTCCGTCGTCGACGAGGCGAAGAGCCTCACCTTGCAGTACCCGGCGATGACGATGTCCTCTTCCAGCGGGGCGGTGCAGAACACGGCGCCCATGGGCTCGCTTGGCGGGTAGTCATCGGGCAGGTCGGCATTGTAGGTCACGCTCCCCTCGATCGGCTCGGACGATAGCACCATCGGTGAGGCGTGATTTCCAGGAAGCGCAGGTACGGCGCCAAGATGTAGCCTCCGATACTCCGTGCGGGCCACAGGCCATTCATGCTCGCGTTGCACATAGTAGCCGCCCTTGCCGGTGCGGATCATCAGACTCACCGGCTCCTCGTCGACCAGGCCGTCGCCTTCCCCTTTCAGCCAATAGTCAAAGAAGCGCTGGTGCTTGCCGAGGAAGTATGGATCGTACATCCAGTAGTGGATGCCCGTCTCCGACACGACGTCCATACGCTTGTCCCCCAGCGGGGTTGCGCTGTTGACGAACACCTCGCTGGTGCCACGCGTGTGAATGAACGGCGTCTCCAGAGGCATGGCAGTGTAGAAGGGCACCTTGACCAAGCCTGCATCCGATGCCATCGGGGTGTCCGTGTCGTGGCCGAACACGGCAGGGTCGTCCCATTCGCAGGAGTCCTGCAGCTGCCTGTGGTCGATGCCTTCCCATTCGCCGTTTCTCGCCTTCACGGTGAAAGTGAAGCTGCAGGCCAAACCGCCGAAGTGCATGTTGTCACGGTAGTGGTCGATGTCGCCGGCCGGCGTCACCATGGCTGCCAGGTGCGGAGGCTGCAGCGTCGCCACGTTGAATGCGTTCATGGCATAGTAGGACGCCCCATAGATGCCCACCTTGCCGTTAGACCACGGCTGGGCACCGGCCCATTCGATGGCATCGTAGTAGTCGTCGGCCTCGGGGCGGCCGAACTGGTATGCCCTGCCGGGAACATCGCCCAGACCGCGGCTTTCCACGTTCATGACCACGTATCCCCTGGGCACCCAGTCGCGAGTGTTCGCCCGTTCGAAATACTCGCTTGTGTGGACGAGGTTCGCGTTGTCCTTGCACCCTCGCGGCGGAACACCCGGTGCGCCGTCGGGAATTGGGTCGGAACCCTCCAGCATGACGTGCATGTTTATGAAGTCGTAATGATGAGGACTCCCTGAGAAGTAGTCGTCCTCGCAGGCCTGAAACCTTTCGAAATCATCCTCGTCGGCCACGGTGCCGAACCAGAACGCCTTGCCGTAGCCACCGAAGCTCATGATGACGGGGAAGGGGCCCTCGCCTTCGGGCATGAACACGTCGGCCAGCACGTAGCCGCCGTCGCGCACGGGGATGCGGACGTCACTGTGCATGACGATGCTCTCCATTGCGCGACGCAGGCAGTTGCGGGCGAAGGGGGCGGACACGAGCTTCGTGCCCAGCGCGTCGCACAAGGCGA
>CABVEH010000320.1 GCA_902497215.1 uncultured Eggerthellaceae bacterium
GTGACTCCGCCGGGGTTCTGGAAGTTGGGGATGGTGTAGATGAACTTCAGGCGCGGGTTGCCCTTGCCGATCCGTTCGAGCGTTTCCTCTAGCAGATCCATGCGCATGCCCTCGTCGTCGAACGGGATGGTGATTATCTCCGGTTCGTATGCGGCAAAGGCGGAAAGCGCCGTGAGATAGGTGGGTCCTTCCACTATTACGATATCATCCGGATCGAGGAACGTCTTTGCAATCAGCGAGAGCGCTTGCTGTGCACCAGATGTGAGAAACACTTGGTCGGGGGTGCAACGGACGCCGATGTCGCGCATAAGGTCGCAAACCACCTGCTTCAATCCAGGCGTTCCATCGGTAGACCCATATTGCAAGGCTACAGCTCGCAGCGCGTCGTCGTCTACCACGGCGTCGACCGCCTGGCGTATGGCGTCGTAGGGGATAAGCGAAACGTCGGGCATGCCTCCGGAAAGAGAGATGACGTCGGGGCGCGTTGCCGCCGAGAACAGGTCGCGCACAGGGGAAGAGCGCAGTCTTTTCACACGACTTGCTACCCTGTCGTGCGATGTGTCGAACTCCAGATGAGCTGAATTTGGCATAGGGTGCTCCTCGGTTTGCGTGCCGCGCACTATGGTTCGCGCCTTCCGGCTCGGTGCCATGCCGCGAAGCGTGCGGCGAAGCGCGGCCGCTCTTTCGTCTACGTTATCTTAATGCAAGGCCGGTTACAGTGCGGTTAACACTTCGTCCAATGCCCAGATGGCAAGCAGGTGAAGCGGGTAGTAGGCGTAGAAGAACCATTTCATGGGGCGTCCGCGTCGGCCGTTGTAGCGGCATATGAGAACGGTCGCGACGGTGAAGCCCACGACGGCGTAGCCGATGTTGGCGACGGTCTTCAGCAGCACGTTGTAAAGGTGTATGGGCACGCCGGTGATGTAGAGCATGTCGATGTTGTGCTGCAGGTTCTGGTCGATCGCGTTCTGCGCCGACGCGATGCCGCGCGGAATCTGGTCGAACAGCCCCATGACGTTCGGAACCAGCACGTACAGGTAGAGGAGCGCCATCGTTATGACGATTCCCCAGCTGCCTTTGCCGCGAAGCATGTGGAATAGGACGACTAGCAGCGGACCCGAGATCGACCAGTCGCAGAAGTAGCTGGCTGCGACGCCTGCCGCAAGGACCAGCACGAAAAGCGCGATGCCCGGAGCGCTTGGGGACCCGGACGAGGTGATCTTGCCGCCTTCGAGCCGAGCGCCGTCAAGACATCCATACCCGAAGTCGCGCAACGCCACGTTGTCCCAAGCCCACAGCAGACCTAGGCCGATAAGCAGGGTGAACAGCACGTTCAGCCGCGGGATCGGAAGCGACCCCCATCCCAGGCACAGCGTGAAGGGAACCTGCGAGGCCAGCGCGAACAGGAACAGCCGCGAGGCGTAGCGCTTCACGTTCGACGTGTGCATGTAACCTATCACGAGCAGGTAGGCCATCACTGGATAGGTGACGCCGCCGAAGCTGTACAGCACAAGCGTGGCCGGCCATGGCATCATCGAGCCCATGGCATGCGCGACGTGGTTCGCCGTCATTCCCAGGATGGCGACGATTTTCAGGACGAACGAATCTATGTGCGAATCGGTTTTCGGCATGAAGCCATTCTAGCGAAGTGGGTGACAGTGCTCGGGTCATTTGTCACGTTGCGCTGTTGGTTGTTTCGCTTTCGAAC
>CABVEH010000321.1 GCA_902497215.1 uncultured Eggerthellaceae bacterium
CGGGTGATGAAGTTCTCGGTGCGGGCCTTCTTCTCGGCGGCGTTCTCGACCAGCTCGAGGATGCGGCTGACGGTGGAGTTCTCGTAGGCGCTGGTGGCCTTCACTCTTATGGTGCCAGTGAGGTTGACGCAGCCCGATATGACCTCGTCGCCGACGTGCGCCGTGCGCGGAACCGATTCGCCGGTGAGCGCGGACGTGTCCACCTGCGACTCGCCGTCCTGCACTATGCCGTCGAGCGGGATGCGCTCGCCGGGCTTCACCACGAACACGTCGCCGACCGACACCTCGTAGGGGTCTACCTGCTTCAGCTGGCCGTCAACCATCACGTTCGCGAATTCGGGCGCTATGTCCATCATGTCGGATATAGACTTGCGCGACCTTCCCACGGCGTAGCTCTGGAACAGCTCGCCCACCTGGTAGAACAGCATGACCGCCGCGCCTTCGGCCATGTGCGGCTCGGTGTGGGGGAACAGCACCAGCGCGAAGGCGCCCAGCGTGGCCACCGACATCAGGAAGCTCTCGTCCAGCCCGTGGCCGCGCGCCAGCTTCTTGGCGGCTTCGGCCAGCACGTCGTAGCCCGATATCAGGAAGGGGATGAGGAACAGCACGAACTCGGCGTAGAGCGCATACTGGCCGAAGGCGCGGTCGATCAGGCCCGTGCCTTCGCATATGAGCACGGCGAAGAAGATGACGAGCGCGACGATTATGCGGTTGCGCCAGCGCTTCAAGGTGGCCGTGGACTGCGTTCCTGCGTTCTCGCAGTGCTCGCATCCGACGTGGTCGTGTTCGTGTTCGCAGCTATGGCATGCGTCGCACATGGTTCATGCTCCTAGGTCTTTCTTCGGTCAGGATGGGGTCGGTTATTCGCAGACGTGGGTGATGCCCTGGGCCAGCACCGTGTACACGTGGTCGTCGGCCAGGGAGTAGTTGACGTTCTTGCCGTCGCGCTGGAACTTCACCAGGTGCGCCTGCTTAAGGATGCGCAGCTGGTGCGACACGGCGCTCTGGGTGGCGTTCACCATCTCGGCGATGTGGGCGACGCACAGCTCGCGCCCCATCAGCGCGAACAGGATCTTTATGCGGGTTGTGTCGGCGAACACCTTGAACAGGTCGGCCAGGTCGTAGAGCACTTCCTCGTTGGGCATCTGGTCGAACATACAACTTTCGCCGTCGGCGTCGCAGCACTTGCAGCCGGGTATGTGCGCGCATTCCAGCACCGATTCGGCCTGCTCCACTACACCGGATGCGCCTTTCGTGCCCTCGTTCATCATAATGCTCCGTTTCTATAACTAAACATATGAACAACTGTTCATAAGTATACAGCTTGACGTTACGGTGTCAACAGGGTTTTAGGTCTGGAAGTTTCGGGTGGCCGAATGTAGATTCGGGTTAGGAAGTTTCGGCATGAGCATGGGTTTCGACGTGCGCAGGCCCATTGGAAAAAGCGGCGGAAGGAGAGGCATGAAGGACGATTCGCCAAAGGCCCGGGAGGCTGCGGCCTGCACTCCGGCAAGCCCCGCCCCGATAGAAGGATTCCCCAAGTTCGGGCATATTCCGCTGCAGGGAGTCATCAACTGCCGCGACCTTGGCGGGATGCCCACCGCCGATGGAAGGCGCATACGCAAGAGGCGCCTGATGCGCTCGGCCGACCTGCACGACGCCACCGCCGAGGACATGAAGCAGCTGGTGCGCATGCA
>CABVEH010000322.1 GCA_902497215.1 uncultured Eggerthellaceae bacterium
TCCGTCGACGACTCGCTCACCCAGATCGACCAGGTGGTGTCGATCATGGCCGACGAGTTCGAGGCCAACTACGACAAGGCCGACGTCGACATCGAGGTGGAGGTGTTCGAGCAGAACCAGTACGACAGCGCGATAGAGGAAAGCTTCGACACCCCGCGGTCGCCCGACCTGCTGTACGGCGACTACTTCAACATGTCCACGTACATACATTCCGGACGCGTGGTGCCTCTCGACGACGTCGTGCAGGGCGACGTGCGCGACGGCATATACGGCTACCTGTGGAACATGAGCACGGTCGGCGGCAAGGTGTACATGATGCCGTACCTGGCGAGGCAGAACGTGCTTGGCTACAGCAAGCCCCTCTTCTCGCAGGCGGGGCTCGACGACTACATAAGGGACGGGGAAATCTCGTCGTGGAGCATTGACGAATGGACGCACGTGCTCGACACGCTGGCGCAGTCGCTTCCAGACGACACCTTCCCGATAATGATGTACGCAGGCAGCTCGCAGGGCGACACGCACATAATGACGCTGATGCGATCGTTCGGGTCCGATTTCTTCGACGAGGACGGCCACTTCAACCTGTCGACCCCGCAAGGCGTCGCGGCGCTCAGGTGGATACAGGACGGCGTCGCGCGCGGGTGGTACCCTCCGCACAGCGAGAACCTGGAAATCGAGGACTGTTCCAGCCTGTTCCGCAGGGGCCAGCTTGCGATCTACATGGTGAACAACGCCAGCATAGGGCGCTACGGCGACGAGATAGGGCTGGTGAACTTCCCTGGCCCCGACGAGGACGGGTGCGCCACCACGTTCATATCCGGGTTCGAGGTGTTCGACAACGGCGACCCGGCGAAGGTGCAGGTCGCGAAGGACTTCCTTTCCTACGTTTACTCCAGCGACGAGCTGATGGGCTATGCCGCCGGGGCCATCCCCGCCTCGGTCGCGGTCGCCGAGAAGTACCGGGGCGACATAGAGGCGTTCGACCTGTTCCTCGAGAACCAGGACAACGTCGTCGACTTCACGGGGAACAACCCGGACACGCGCGCGGTCCGCGAGGTCTTCTACGGATGCATCCACGACCTGCTGATGGGAAGCACCACCCCCGAGGAGACGGCAAAGGCCATAGACGAGCGGTGCAACAAGGCCATAGACGACGGGGTGGCGGCCTCCAAGCTGCACGACTAGGGGATGCGGGGCCCAGGTGGACGTAGGGGAGCGCCTCACGTGCTTCCTTGGGCGCAGACGAGCTGCGCCCTTACGTAGGCCTGGCAGGACAAGCGCAGCCGTTCGCGCTTGCTTGCCGATTGGGGCTTGCGCAAACCATGGCGCAGTCGCATAATCAGTTCGTTCAATTTCTGTGATGCCTTCGGAATGCACGCCGCAGACCGGAGGCGGAGAAGACTCTGGAGAACTCTTAAGTGAGTGCCGAAGGTGCAAGGCGGCAACGCACGAAGCCGCCGAATCTCTCAGGCAAACGGACAGAGGATCGTGGACGCTCTCTTAAGGGCGCTTTCTCCCGGGCCTTCTCGCGCGAAGACTAAGGGGAGGAAAGTGGAGGAAGCGATTCTCAACGTTGTTGTAACCATCAACAGCTATCTGTCCAACTACGTTCTCATAATCTTGCTGCTCGGCATGGGCATCTGGTTCACCGTCAGGACCAAGTTCATCCAGTTCCGCTGCTTCGGCGAAGGCTGGC
>CABVEH010000323.1 GCA_902497215.1 uncultured Eggerthellaceae bacterium
CCACGTCCCAGTCGCCGGCAAGCACGCGTGCAAGGTCGACGCGCCTGCGCTGACCGCCCGAAAGGCTTCCCACCGGCTGGTCGAACCCGATGTCGGGAAGCAGGCCGTCCAAAATGCCGCGGATTCGAGGGTCGGATGCCCACTCGTATTCGGGCGCGTCCCCCACCACCGCATGCCGCACCGTCTCGTCGTCGCCAAGCGAGTCGTTCTGGCGCAGGAACCCGACCCGCACGCCATTCGTCCTGACCACGCGGCCGGAATTCGGAGCGACGTCGCCGTCCAGCAGTCGCAAAAGGGTGGACTTGCCGTCGCCGTTTCCCCCGACGATGCCGATGCGGTCCCCGTCGTCGACGCCGATGGACACGTCGTCCAGCACGAGCTTCGTCGGCATCTCGACGGTCGCTTTCTCTGTCCCAAGAAGGAATGCCATAGTCCCCACATTATAATGGCGGCATGGATGCAGCGCGGGAACATAGCGGCAGCCTCGTGCACGAGGGACCAAAGCCCAGGGCCATGGTCGCCATGAGCGGCGGCGTCGACAGCTCGGTCGCTGCGCTGCTCGCGCTAGAAGGCGGTCTGGACGCGACGGGCGTCACGTGCAAGATGTTCGGGAGCAACGTCCTTGGAAGCGACGGGGACGGGTTCGACGCCTTCATGGACGAGGTGGACGACGCGAAGCAGGTGTGCCGCAGGCTGGGGATCGAGCACTTCGTCTTCAACTACAAGGACGCCTTCGAGCAGTGCGTGATCGGGAAGTTCGTCGACGACTACCTCAATGGCAGGACCCCGAACCCTTGCGTGGACTGCAACGCTCACGTGAAGTTCGGGGCGCTGCACAGAAGGCGCGAACAGCTGGGCTTCGACGTGCTTGTCACGGGGCACTACGCCCGGGTGGAACAGGACGAGGCGACCGGACGCTGGAGGCTTCTGCGCGCGCGGCACGCCAAGAAGGACCAGAGCTACATGCTGTGCCGGCTTTCGCAGGAGCAGCTGGCGCATTCGGCCTTCCCGCTGGGGGCGCTTTCCAAGGACGAGGTGCGCGACTTGGCGCAGGCGGCGGGGTTCTCGAACGCGCGGAAGGGCGAAAGCCAGGACATATGCTTCGTGCCGGACGGCGACTACGCCGGCTTCATAGAGCGATGGATGCACGGAAAGCCGGGCGCTGCGGGCATGCCGGGCCCGATAGAGGACTCCTCGGGCAGAATGCTTGGCGAACATGCCGGGCTCTTCCGCTACACGATCGGGCAGAGGAAGGGCATCGGGGTCGCCGTCGGCGAACCGCTTTACGTGGTCGCCAAGGACGGTGCGAGAAACGCGCTCGTCGTGGGCACGCGCGACGAGCTGATGGTGCGCCGCGTTGACGGCGATGACGTGAACCTTGTGTCGCTGGCCCCCGAAGAGGCAAACAGCGGCGAGCTGCGCGTGATGGCCAAGACATCCTACCGACAACTGCCGAGGGCCGCCACGGCGCGCTTCTTGGGCAACGGCATCACGCTGGAGTTCGAAGAGCCCATCGTCCGCCCCGCGCCAGGCCAGACGCTGGCCATATACTACACCGCCGGCGAGGCCGTCCTTGCCGGCGCCACGATTACGTAGAGATTCCATAGAGTCAGGACGCCTGACGGCGTTGCCCAGAGAATCCGTCTGAGACAACAAAGAGGCCCGAAGGGCCGCATATAAATGCGAGGG
>CABVEH010000324.1 GCA_902497215.1 uncultured Eggerthellaceae bacterium
TTCGACCGCACCATGACGTGCGGCACCGTTTCGGCCGCCTTTCGAAGGAACCACTCAAAGTCGGGATGCATCTCGGGGGCGCCGCCCGTTATGTCGATGGTGCGTATGCACCGGTCGGCCGCGACCTTCAGGATGGCTTCCAGCACCTCGCGGCTCATCGCCTCGGTCCTGGCCGGGCTCGATTCCACATGGCAGTGGGCGCAGGCCAGGTTGCATCTCGCCGTAATGTTGGCCTGGATAGTCGTCAGCTGATCCTCGCTCACGCGGCAGCTGTCGTCGTCCAGCATGTCGTCGAAGTAAAGGAGCCCTTCCAACGCCGCATGCACATCGGCGTTCGTAGCGCGAGGGATGCCGCCGTTGCGCTGGATTTCGGCCTCTCGGCGCCCCTGCAGCTCGGCACGGGCCGTCTCGCCCAGGCGGAAGCCACCCAGAAGCGAGTCGCGTATCTCGTCCTCGGGGCCCGAGACGATGCGGCCTCGATACGATATGGCCGCGGGAGATGCAGGGCCCCACAGCCCGTCGAACCATTCCAGGTAGGCGTCATGGTCGTAGCGCACGGGCACGGCCTGAACGAACAGGCCGTCGAGTTCGCATTCGAAGACCGAGTCCTCGCGAGGATGCTCGGCGATGCGGATGCACAGCCCGAAGTCCTCGCCGGAGAAGTTGGGAAGCCCCGCGGCCCCGTTGTTCACCACCACTCCCCTGGCCAGGCGGATGGCGGCCGGCGCGCAGGTGTGCGTCGTGGTGAACACGTCGATGTCGTTTTCCGCCATGAACGTGTCCACCTCGTCCTGGCGCAGGATGTCCTGCAGCGACTCGCGCGAGTTGTCCCATCCGCCCAGCAGCTTCTCGTCGCCGTGCGTGACGGCCACCCGCCTTCCCGCGACGCTTGCCAGCAGGGTGGACGGACGGCCTTCCAGCATGGCCTTCAGCTGCGGGTTGGATTCCAGCGCGAACGAGAGCATCTTGTGGATGCGGTTGGACCTGGCCACCGAATCGTCGGACGTGCAGTCGGGGTATGCACAGCCGCAGCCCACGCCCACGTCGTCCTGGCGGCGCAGCTCAGCTTCGACGTTGCCCACGAGCGGGATGTGCTTGGCTATGCGGCGCTCGATGTCGGCGAAGTTGTCGGCCGTCTTGTCGAACCAGTGGATGTCGCCGTTCAGCACCACCTTCACGTCGGCGTCGCCTTCCGATTCCACAAGCGCGTCCACGGCTTCGGCGGCGAACGGGTTGCCGTACAGGCCGCCCACGACGTAAAGCACGTCGCATTCGAGCTCGGGTTCGCCGGCAAAGGCGTCGGGCGCTATGCGGTAGTCGGCAGGACACGCACGGCCGGCATCCTTGAACAGGCGGCGCTTCTGTCCTATGGGGGCGCAAGACGACATGGCTCCATCCTTTGCGTGACGTAAACAAGCCCCGCAGCGTGCGGGGCGGATTTGCATCTCTCTATTTAAGCAACCGCGATTGCTTTATGCAAGACTCTATCGACTATTTGCCCAAGTCCCCTATTTGCGGTATTCCGCGTTGAACTTCTGCCAGATGCCCGAATACAGAACGCTTCGCATGAGGTTCGCGTCCTGCACCAGGGGCAGCCGTTCGAACACGTCGCAGGCACGTGCAGCCAGGCCCGCCAGCACTTCGCGCATGGCTGCTGGGTCGGGGACCGCGTCAAGCCGCACG
>CABVEH010000325.1 GCA_902497215.1 uncultured Eggerthellaceae bacterium
GTGCATCATGGCGCTTTCGAACGCCCGCGACTGGATGATGTTGAACACCGGCAACAAGTCGGAAGCCGCCATGGGGTATTCCACGTTGTACGGCGACACTTCGGGGGCATTCGCACCCATCGGAGGGCTTTACAAGACCGAGGTGTTCGCCCTGGTCAGGTGGAGGAACAAGCAGGCGGCGGAGAAGGGGCAGGTGCCTCCCGTGCCGGAGAACGTGCTGGTGAAACCGCCCAGTGCCGAGCTTTCGCCCAACCAGGTGGACGAGGCGTCCATGGGCATCGACTACAAGACGCTGGATGCAATACTGCTGCGACTCGTGGAGGCGGGGGAGTCGGTCGACCAGGTGGCCGCCGCAGGGTTCCCGCGCACCCAGGTGTCGATGGTGACCAACCGCTACAGGTCCTACGCGTTCAAGCGCGCCATCGAGCCGCCGTTCCCCGAAGTTCCGCGGTAGCGCGGAACGCGCTCCGTCGTGCCTGCGCCGTTGCGTCTACGTCAGGTGGATGCGGCTCGTGATCGCCTGTATGTGGTCGGCGATCTCGTTGATGGGCGTGTCGGAGTCGGTAAGGAACCATTGCAGGGCGACCGCGATGGTTCCAGAAAGCATGAAGCGTATCAGGTAGTCGGCGCCCAGCTGGTCCGCTGCCACCGTTTCCGGGATGTTCTCGACGATGGCGCTCCTCACAGGGCTGTAGAGCGCCTCGACCAGCGAGTCCACCGAGATCTTCCCTAGCACGCAGCGGAAGAACTCGGGGTCTTCCTGAAGGATGCTTGCAAGCTCCGTCGCCACCGCCCGCAGGTTCACGTTGACCCCGTCGGGCCCATTGCCTTCCACCAGGGTGCCCACTATGCGCTCTATCATGGCGGACCTGCGCTCTTTGGCGACTTCGTCCAGGGACGCGTAGTGGAGGTAGAACGTCTTGCGGTCTATGTCGGCTTCGCGCGCGACGGCCGATATGGTGACATTGTCCAGCCCGTCACGCACGACCAGCGTGCGATATGCGTCCTGGATGGCCCGATGCGTCCTAACGGCCCGTCGGTCCTTCCGACGGCTTCCTTCCTCATGGCGTCCCATAGCGTTCCTGTTCGCCTCATTTCCTGGCAAAGAGTGAAATAGTCCACAAATTACATTACGTTGACCATTGTTTCGCCAAAACCCGGTTTCTATAATTCCCGATTATAGTTTATGCCACACATGGGAATTAACTGTACAGCATTCTCGAACAGGGGGATTCTGACATGAAACCGATGGAATTCGCCAAACGGGCGACCGCATACAAGCTGGTGGACTACCTGTGCGACGACCCCGAGAGCAACATGGGCAAGGTCGTTGAGAAGGTGAACGCGATATGCCCCGACTCGCTGTTCCCTTCGCAGCGCAAGGCCTTCGCCAACGTGATGGCCGACCCCGGCAACAACATGTACCAGCTGATCATGCGCGTGATGAACCTCAACCCCGAGGTGCGCAACGACCTGATCAAGACGATGCTGGTGGACGCCAACTTCCTGGCGTGGGGCAAGCAGGAGAAGATGCGCGAGAAGCACCAGTGCAACATACCCTGGGCGATCCTGCTGGACCCGACCAGCGCCTGCAACCTGCACTGCACGGGCTGCTGGGCGGCCGAGTACGGCCACAAGCTGAACCTTGCCTACGACGAGATCGACTCCATCATCACGCAGGG
>CABVEH010000326.1 GCA_902497215.1 uncultured Eggerthellaceae bacterium
CCGCCGAGCGAGCCATTGCTTGAGCACGGGGCTTGGCTGCGGGGCTTTTCCAAAGCTCCTTAGTCTCCTGCGCCCAGCGCCCCGGTAGGCGTAGGCTCGGACGGCGTGTAGCCGGCGTGCCCCAAGTCGAAGTCGGTCAGCAGCAGCTCGGCCTCGCGCGCGATGGAGTCGCGCTTGCGAGGCTCGGGCACCACGCCCGACCCCTCGTTGAACACCAGCTTGCGCTCGTCGCCCTCGCCTTCCACGTCCACGTCGACGATGGACCCGCTGGTCCACTTGCCTTCGAGGATCTGCTCGGAGATCGGGTCCTCGATGAGGCGCTGGATGGCACGGCGCAGCGGGCGCGCGCCGTACGTGGTGTCCACGCCTTCGGCCGCGATCAGCTCGATGGCGGCAGGCGTCAGGTTGATGCTCATGTTCTGCTCGATCATGCGGTCGCGCAGGTCGGCCACCATAAGCTCGACGATCTGGGCGATCTGCTCGCTGGTCAGGCTCTTGAACACGATGATCTCGTCCAGCCTGTTCAGGAACTCGGGGCGGAACAGCTTCTTCATCTCGGACATGACGCGGCTCTTGATCTCGTCGTCGGACAGGCTGCCGTTGGCGCCCTGCGGCGAAAACCCGAGCGAGGTGGACTGCGCGATCTCGCGCGCGCCCACGTTGGACGTCATGATGATGACCGTGTTGCGGAAGTCGACCGTGCGGCCCTGCGCGTCGGTCAGGCGCCCTTCCTCGAGGATCTGCAGCAGGATGTTGAACACGTCGGGGTGCGCCTTTTCGATCTCGTCGAACAGCACGACCGAGTAGGGCTTCTGGCGCACGGCCTTGGTCAGCTGGCCGCCCTCGTCGAACCCGACGTAGCCCGGAGGCGAGCCCACCAGGCGCGACACCGTGTGCTTCTCCATGTACTCGGACATGTCGAACGTGAGCAGCGCGTCCTCGGAGTTGAACAGGAACTCGGCCAGCGCCTTGGAAAGCTCGGTCTTGCCCACGCCCGACGGGCCCAGGAAGATGAACGAGCCTGCGGGGCGCTTCGGGTCCTTCAGTCCCGAACGCGAGCGGCGGATGGCCTTCGAAAGCGCCGTTACCGCCTCGTCCTGCCCGATGACGCGCTCGTGCAGCACGCCTTCCATGCGCAGGAGCTTCTCGGTCTCGGCCTCGGTGAGGTTGGCCACGGGAACGCCGGTGGAAAGCGAGATGACGTCGGCGATGTCCTGCACAGTGACCTGCTGGACCTCCTTGGCCGACTTCTCCTCCCACTTCCTCTTGGCGTCCTCGATCTTCTTCTTGAGCTCGGCCTCCTTGTCGCGAAGCGTCGCCGCCTTCTCGAACTTCTGGTCGCCGATGGCCTTGTCCTTGTCGGCGCGCACCTTGCGCAGGCGCTCGTCCAGCTTGCGCAGCTCGGGCGGCAGCGTCATGTTGCGGATGCGCATGCGCGCCCCGGCCTCGTCGAGCACGTCGATGGCCTTGTCGGGAAGGTAGCGGTCCTGGATGTAGCGGTTGGAAAGCGACACCGCGGCCTGCAGCGCCTCTTCCGAGAAGCGCACGTGGTGGTGTTCCTCGTACTTGTCCTTCAGGCCCTCCATGATGCGCATGGCCTGCTCTTCGCTGGGCTCGTTCACGGTGATGGGCTGGAAGCGGCGCTCGAGCGCGCTGTCCTTTTCCAGGTGCTTGCGG
>CABVEH010000327.1 GCA_902497215.1 uncultured Eggerthellaceae bacterium
TTCCGCACACCAATATCCGCTAGGGGCGTCCGCGCAGCGTCAGGCAATACTTCGTCCGGTAGGACGAAGTATCTTATTTCTTTAGAACGTTGAGGCAGACGGCGCGATAGGTCGCGTCATCCCCTTCCACCGCCTTCACCTTCTCGCCGGCCTTGTAGCCGCGGTCGGGCTCCACTTGGTAGTCGTCGACCACCTTCGGCGCCCCGAACCCGGCTGCCTCCAGCATATGCGCGTTCTGCGCGTCCGTAAGGGCAGCCTGGATGCTGTTCCCCAGCGTCCGTGCGGCCTCTGTGAAATCGGCGTCGTGCTCGGCGCTAGAGAACACCGTCTCCATAATCAGCAACCCGCCCGGCTTCAGCACTCGCGCGAACTCGCGAAGGGCGGCCTGCTGGTCGTAGAACAGCGTGATGGCGTTGTTCACGTACACGGCGTCGAACGTGCCGCTTCCTATGCCTGCGCCGATCAGGTCTTCGGGGAACGCCACGCGGAACTCCATGTTGTTGCCGGAAAGCCCGCTGTCATGCCAGGCGCGGTCGGCGCCCTCCGCCGCCTCCTGCACGTAACCTTCCACCCAGTCGACTCCCATCGCGAAGCCGTCGTTGCCCACCATCGACGAGATCTTGTACACGCCTCGTCCGCGGCGGCATCCCACGTCGAGCACCTTCTTGCCCTTGAGGTCGCTTGCAGGAAGGTGCATCTTGCAGTCGCTGGTGAAGGCGTACTCCAGCTCCTTTTCGTCGTAGTAGGCACGAAGCACATCCGGCGAGGGGTTCTCGTGATGGTTGAAGCCATGCGCGGGGTCGTGCGACTCCGTCCTGACCGAACGCTGTACCTCGGAGGGCTTGGCGACCTCTTCCTTGCCCATGACCGTGCCACCGCCAAGGGCCACCCCGCCGCTCATGTCCACGCTGGTGAAGTCGAGCAGGCTGTTGTCGCCGTGCGCGGCGAAGCTCTTCACGTTCTCCTCCAGCTCGGCGAGCATGGACGCGCGGTCCTCCAGCCCCATGCGGGCCGAATCGACCTGCAGCTGGTCGTTGTGCTTGTAGTACGCGTCGTTGCCGTAGTGTGCAAGGTACTGCGTGGTGGCCTTGCGAGTGGCCAGCTCGGCGACGAACACCAGCATCTCGCGCCCGCTGAAGCATTCGTCCACGAACGCGAAGGCGTTGTCCATCTTGGCGCCCACGGCGTCCACCGCGGGCTGGATCTTCGCAACCTCTTCCTTGTAGGCGCGCTCGAGGGTGTGGAACGCTTCGTCGCCAGCGGGGGTCTTCTCCATGGTGCAGCGCGCGGCAAACTCCTTGAGCTTCGCTATCACCAGACGCTCGCGGCGGATGGCGGCGCTGGACATGATTCCCGACCCCGCCTTGCGCTCCAGCGCCGACTCGCGCTTGGCCGTGACGGGGACGAGCACGGTGTCGATGGCTCCGCCCCGCACAAGGGCGTCCTTCGCACCGCGAAGCACCTCGCGCAGCTGCAGCACGATGGCTTCCTGTTCCAGCACGCCTTCGCAATCGCCTGCCAGCGCGTCAAGCAGCAGTCCTATGAGCGCTATGCGCTCGTCGAAGTCGGCGGCTTCCGCGCGGTTCTTGATGCTTCCCGACACCGACCCGTCCAGGATGCTTGCGACCTGGTAGTCGGAGCGGTACTTCTCGAACAGCGTGTAGTACACCGCG
>CABVEH010000328.1 GCA_902497215.1 uncultured Eggerthellaceae bacterium
AACGGGAGTTGGTGCTGTACTCGTCCACGTGGGAACGCCTGGACGAGGTGGCCCTGCCGTCGATGGCCGGGGCCGCGGACGCGGCGTCGTAGTCGGCGGACTCGTTCTGGAAGCTTTCCCACCCGCCGCGGGCTGCACCGACCTCGCGGGCGTCGAAGTCTTCGTCTATTCCCACGGCCTCGCTGAAGCTTATGGAGTCGTTCTCGCGCTTCTTCTTGCGCGAGAAGATTCCGCGCAGGCGGGAGGCACGCGACTTGGGCATCTCTACGTAGCCCGGGCCCGCCATGGCCCCGGTATACGTGATGTTCTCGGTGTAGTCGGAGTCGTCGGCGTCGTGGATGATAATGTCGTCCTCGACGACGTCGGCGATGAGCTCGTCTCCCACGGGCTCGAACTGGCTGGTGGACGAAGCGACCGCGAACGCACCCACCGAGCTCACCGACACCGCCGCGCCCGAACCCGAGTCGGAAGGTGCGCCGGACACCTTGGGAAGCGGCGCCGACACGGGCGCGTCAAGGCTGGAGAGCGCGGCCTTCGCGTCCTCTTTTTCCGCAGCGGCGAGGAACGACGTGGTGGACCCTTCCTTGGATGCGACCACGGTAGCCGACACGCTTTCCGCCGCGACGGCCACGTTTGCGGACTCCGAGGCCCCTTCGGCGCTTTCGGGCTTGGCGTTCTTCGGGGGCAGGTCGGTGGACGGAAGCGAAGCCAGCGAGCTGCGGACTCTGCGCCCCGCGCTCTTCAGCGCCTCGCGCTTCTCGCCGTCCTTGCGCTCGGCGTCGTCGGCAAGCGGGGCGTCCTGATGCTTCACCTTCGCGCCTTCGATGGCGCCCGTGAGACTGGGCAGGGCGATGGTGCGCTTCTTGCGGTTGCTTTCGGGCTTGTTCGCACCCGCGTCCCCGTCAGAGGCGATGGCGCTTGCCTCCTCGAGGATGTCGGCGGCGGACTTGCCCACCGTGTCGACCACGCTGACGTCGGTTATGTCAGACGCCGAGATCTCGGCAGGGATGTCGGCGGCGACGGGGATGTAGGATATGGTGCGGTCGGCGACGGCCGCCTGCTCGGCCACTTCCTCGACAGCCTGGGCGGCTGCGGCGGCCTGTTCGGCCTGCTGCGCCCCGATGGCTGCCGCCACGTCGGCCTGCAGGGTGCTTCCCGCCTTGTTGACGGCGTCCTCGGGCGTGAGCACCGCCTCGCGGGCGACCTTGGCCTGTTCCTTTTGCGCCGCCTCTTCGGCGGCGTTCTTCGCAGCTTCGGCCTCGGATGCGGCTATTTCGGCTGCGACTGCGGCCACCTCGGCCTTGGCGGCCATGTTGCTTCCCATTATGTTCTCGCGCATCTGGCGCAGGCGGCCTTCGTCGATGCCCGACGCCGTGCGGCCGGCAGCTGCGGCTGCGGCGTTCGCCTTGTCGGCCTCGCGCGCCTCGAATTCCTCGATGGAATGGGCGCTTGCCACCGCCGCTGCGTCGAGGGCGTCGGCGAAGCGGGAGCGCTGGACGCTCCCGTCGTGGTAGCGCACGGGCGTGCCGGAGGCCTCGGCGTTCGCCTTGGCCGCCTTGATTCCTTTGCGGAACCACTCCGGAACGTTGGGGTCCTGCTCGTCGGGCCTGTCCAGGATGGCAGGCGCCGTCGGGATGGCTGCGGCCGTCGGAATGGCGTCGGCTGCGCCC
>CABVEH010000329.1 GCA_902497215.1 uncultured Eggerthellaceae bacterium
CCCGCCTATGTAGAACAGCACGTCGGCGTCGTTTTCGTCCATGACGCTCATCAGCTTGACGAAGTCCTCTTCCTGGCCGCGCTTCAGCTTGTAGCGGCACGTGCCCAGCGCGCTGGAGGGGGTCTGCTTCAGTATCTCTATCTCGGATCCGGGAACGTCGGTGAGGTCGTACAGCTTGCTCGCCAGCACTCCCTCGATGCCATGTATGCCGCCCAGCACCTTCCCGAACGTTGGGTTGAGTTGGTTCGCCCTTACAACCCCGGCCAGCGATGCGTTTATGACGGCGGTCGGCCCTCCAGACTGTGCGACGATGCAATTTCCCATGCGAGTTCCTTCCGGTCGTTCGAATCGGTCCGTCGCGCGCCCGGTGGATGGCCGCGCGGCCGAGGCCACGGCCCCGGCGATTGACGATTATAGTTCCATATTCTTGTGCAGTTGGCGTGTGTGGCTGACATCGTTTACTTATTGTGCGAAAATGGGCGGGAAAAGCGAAAACGTCCATAAACAAGGCAAGATATGTCCGCACAATTCAAGCTCAGGGGAGGCATGCCCGACAGGCATGCCAAAGAACAGGCTGCTCTGATCGCGCGCGAGCTGGGGCTTCCTCTGTTCGTGGCGTCCGTGATGGTCTCGCGGGGGATCGACACCCCCCAGGCGGCCAGGGACTTCATCGAGCCGTCGCTGGAACGCGACTGGCGGAACCCGTACGAGATCGAGGGGATGAAGGAAGTGGTCGACGCCCTGGAAGAGGCCGTCAAGGGCCACAGGCACATCGTGGTGTTCGGCGACTTCGACCTGGACGGGATCTCGGCCACCACCGTGATGACCCGCGGCATCAGGGCGCTTGGCGGGAAGGTCACGCCGTTCATCCCCAGCAGGTTCAGCGAAGGCTACGGTCTGACCCTTGCCGCGCTCGAGCGCGTGAAGCAGACCGGCTGCGACGTGATAGTGACGGTGGACTGCGGCATATCGTGCCGCGAAGAGGTGGCCGCGGCGCTGGACGCCGGAATGTCGGTCGTCGTGACCGACCACCACGAGGCGTCCGATTCCGTTCCCCGGGGCGTTCCCTTGGTCGACCCCAAGGCGCAGCCTGGAAGCCCGTCCAGCATACTCGCCGGCGTCGGCGTTGCGCTGAAGGTCATACAGGCGCTGGGGTCGCGCTTCGGGTTTCCGCACCTCTGGCGCAGCTATACCGACTTCGCCACGCTTGGGACCGTCGCCGACCTCATGCCCATGCGCGACGAGAACCGGGCGCTCGTGGCCGACGGCCTCGCGCAGATGAACCAGCAGCCGCGCCCTTGCATCGCGGCGCTGGCGGCCGCTTCCGGCATGGAGGGCAAGGCGCTCACGTCGACCAACCTAAGCTTCTCGCTGATCCCGCGCCTCAACGCGGCGGGGCGTATGGACGACGCCGAGCTTGCACTGGACCTGCTGATGTCGGACAGCTTCGAGGAGGCGAGCGCGTACGCCCTGAGGCTTGACGAGGTGAACACGCGTCGCCGTCAGATAGAGGCCGAGCTTTCCGAGGTCGCCATGGAGCAGGCGAAGCGCGAGTATGCAGGCGAGCGGGTGCTTATCGTGGCAGGCGAGGGATGGCACGAGGGAGTCAAGGGCATCGTCGCATCGCGCCTGGTGGGCACCTACGGCGTTCCCGTGCTGCTCTTCACCA
>CABVEH010000330.1 GCA_902497215.1 uncultured Eggerthellaceae bacterium
TGCGCATTGCAGCCTCGCAAGCTTGCCTCGCCGCCCCGCCTCCTGCCTCCTGCTCTCCAAATGCGCCAAAACCGAACGTCCCCTGTCACGTCCAAGGTTACCGAATGAAAATTCGTAACACTATGCTATTGTGGTGTTACGCATTGTGAGTTGGTAACACCAGGAGGCAACATGCAGAACCTCACGCGCCGCAAGTTCGTGGCCCTTGCCGGAATGGGAGCGCTTTGCGCGCTGGCAGGAGGCACCCTTCACGGATGCTCCTCCCCCTCCGGGTCGGGCTCCGCTTCGTCGGCGGCCGCCGTCGACAAGGACCAGGTGGTCGTCACCATGACGCCCACATCCGAACCCGCGGCAGGCTTCGACCCGCTGTTTTCGTGGGGATGCGGCGAGCACGTGCACGAGCCCTTGATACAGTCGACGCTGTTCACCACGAACACGCAGCTCGAGTTCGTAAACGACCTGGCCACTTCGTACGAATGCTCTGAAGACGGCCTGACCTGGACGTTCAAGGTGCGCGACGACGTGAAGTTCACCGACGGCGAGCCGCTGACCGCCGGCGATGTGGCGTTCACCATACTGGGGATACGCGACAACGAGGCCGCCGAAGCCGACCTTTCCATGGTGGCCGACGCGGTAGCCACCGACGACGTCACCTGCGTCGTGACCCTGACCAAGCCGTTCAACGCGTTCCTGTACACGCTTGCCGTGGTTGGCATCGTGCCCGAGCACGCCTACGGCCCCGGCTACGGCCGCAACCCCATAGGCAGCGGCCGCTACATGCTGGAGCAGTGGAACGAAGGCCAGCAGGTCATCCTTAAGGCCAACCCCGACTACTACGGCGATAAGCCCAACATCGACCGCCTGGTCGTGCTGTTCATGGAAGAGGACGCATCGGTCGCCGCAGCGCAGTCGGGCCAGGCCGACGTCGCCTACACCGCGGCCTCGGTCGCGAACAACACCAACGTGGCCGGCTACGGGCTGCTCGTTTGCAAATCGGTCGACAGCCGCGGAATATCGCTTCCCTGCGTGGCGCCCGGCGGAAGCAAGAAGGACGGCACGGCAACCTATGCGACAGGCAACCAGGTCACCTGCGACGCTGCACTGCGCAAGGCCATAAACGACAACGTGCTGGACGGGTACGGCACCGAGGCCTACAGCGTCTCGGACGGGATGCCTTGGTCCAGCGACGCCATGAAGGTCGAATTCGACCGCATGCTCGCGCGGCGGCTTATGGAGGAAGGCGGCTGGACGATCGGCGAAGACGGCGTGTACGCGAAGGACGGCATACGCGCCAGCTTCGAGCTGTGCTACAGCGCGTCCGACTCGGTGCGCCAGGCGCTGGCGAACGAGTTCGCAAACCAGATGTCCGAGGTCGGGATAGAGGTGCTGCCCGTAGGCGGCGGGTGGGACGACATCTACCCGCGCGAGTACGACACGCCAGTGCTGTGGGGATGGGGCGCCAACAGCCCCATCGAGGTGTACACCTTGCACTACGGGTCTTCCGCCGGGAATTACGCGGTGTACGAGAACGCCAGCGTTGACGCACACCTGGACGCCGCGCTGGCCGCAACGACAGTCGAGGAATCCTACCCCGAGTGGCAGGCCAGTAGGACGCGACCTGCGCGCGCTTCGCATCACC
>CABVEH010000331.1 GCA_902497215.1 uncultured Eggerthellaceae bacterium
CCTTCAGGCAGGCGACTACCCACAGGCGCTGGAAGGCCTGGCAGGGCTGCGCGCCCCCATCGACGACTTCTTCGAGTCCACGATGGTCATGGACGACGACATGGCGCTGCGTGAGAACCGCATACGCCTGCTGAACCGCTTCGTCGGGGTGTTCTCCAACATCGCCGACTTCTCCCTCATCCAGCACAAGAGGAAGTAGCGGCAAGGACAACGACCGGTTCCGAAGGGCCTTCCTGTGCGGGAGGCCCTTCTTCTACAGGAGGCAGGAGGGGCCATGGACGAGGGCGCAGCCCCGAAGATTCCCACCATCCACGTGCTGTCGGACTCCGTCGGCGAGACGGCCCGAGCAGTGGCGCAGGCGGCCGCTGCGCAGTTCGGGGTGAAGAACCCCAAGATAGAGGTCATGGGCAAGGTGAAGACGGCCGAGCAGGTGATCTCGTGGCTGGACGAGCATTCCCGCTACCATTGCGAGACGCTTGGCGACGACAGGCTGGTGGTGTTCTACACGCTGGTGCACGCCCCGCTGCGCGACGAGGTGAGCGCCTACATAGACGCGCACGACAACATATACGGCGTGGACCTGCTGACTGCGGCCATCGACGCCATATCCGAGCTGAGCGGCCTCGTGCCGAAGGACGTCCCAGGGGCGCTGCGCGTGGCCGACATCAACTACTTCCACAGGGTCGAGGCGCTGGAGTTCACCATCGAGCACGACGACGGGCGCAACCCGCAGGACCTGCACAAGGCGGACATCGTGATACTCGGCGTGTCGCGCACGTCGAAGACTCCCTTGTGCATCTACCTGGCGCAGCAGGGCTACCATGTGGCGAACGTGCCATTGGACCTGCACACCGCGCCTCCCAAGGAGCTGTTCGACGTGGACCGTTCGCGGATCTTCGGGCTGATGTCCACCCCCGACGTGCTGGTGGGCATACGCGAACGGCGCCTCGGGGCCGCCGGCAAGGTGGCAGGTTCCTACGCCGACCCCGAATACGTCTACGACGACCTCGACGCGGCGCGCCGCCTCATGAGGCAGCTGGGGTGCTACGTGATCCGCACCGACAACCGGGCGGTCGAGGAGACCGCCCAGGAGATACTGTCACTGTACCTTAAGGCCCACGCGCAGCCCGAGGACGAGAGCATCTGAGAGCCGCATGTCCCTTTGCGTCACGGCACCGACCGATTGGCGCCGCATGTTTCAGAATCGTTTCCGAACGAGGGCAATGCGAGTTATTATGTTCCTATCCAAAAACGGATCGGGCGCGGCCGGTTCCAGCCGCGTTCGGGCAGGCCGCACCACAGGTGCGTTAGGTAAGGAGAGAACAGTGTCCGACCAAGTCAAGCGCGTGTACGCATTCGGCAAGGATGCAGCCGGAAACAACGTAACCGAGGGCAACACCGACATGAAGGCGATCCTTGGCGGCAAGGGCGCCAACCTCGCCGAGATGGCCAACATCGGCCTTCCCGTCCCTCCGGGCTTCACGATCACCTGCCAGACCTGCATGGAGTACGCCAACGCCGGCAACAAGTGGCCCGAAGGCGCGCTCGACACCATCGCCGAGTACCGCGCCGACCTCGAGCAGCGCATGGGCAAGAAGATCGGCGACTCGAAGGACCCGCTGCTCGTGTCCGTCCGC
>CABVEH010000332.1 GCA_902497215.1 uncultured Eggerthellaceae bacterium
GGAAACGCCCCGCCGGCCAAGGGGCCGACGCGGGACGCGGGTCGGGGGTGGACGCACTGTTCGGCGACGGCATCCAGGCCGACCCTGCAGCAATGGGCAACCGCAGGGCCGCGGCCCAACGCGTGTACCTCTACGACGAGGCGCGCGACCGCGCATACGCGCTTACCGGCGACAGGCAGAACATCGGGCGCGAGTCGGCGAACGACATAGTGGTGCCCGACATCAACATCTCGCGCGTTCACGCCGAGATACACATGCAGCCGAACGGCCAATGGGTCGTGTCCGACCTCGGCTCCACCAACGGGCTGTACGTCAACGGGCAGAAGGTTCAAAGCGCGCAGCTCAGGGACGCCGACATGATCACGCTTGGCACGTCCACCCTGGAGTTCCAGCTTCTAGGCTAGCGGGACTTAGCGAGACGGAGGCTTCCTCATCGGATTCCGCAGCAGCATAGCCAAGGGCGCAAGCAGCGTTCTGACCTGGGGGCTCCACTCCATTGCGGGCAGGCCCGCGGGGAACTTCCCCGGCAAGGTCGCCGTGTTCATCGACCCGCACATAATCGCCGAGCTTCGTTGGAAGCTGCGCAAGGGATCCATCGTGGTGGTTGGCACGAACGGGAAGACCACCGTGACCAACCTGCTCGCCGACGCCGTGGAGGCGTCGGGGCAAAGCGTGCTGTGCAACCGCACCGGCGCCAACCTCGACAGCGGCATAGCGTCGGCCATGCTTCAGGGAAAGGCCGCCGACTGGGGCGTCCTTGAATGCGACGAGCTGTGGCTTGCCAAGGTGCTGCCCGACCTGCGTTCCACCTACGTGCTGCTTTTGAACCTGTTCCGCGACCAGCTGGACCGATGCGGCGAGATAGACCGCATCCAGGACTCCATCGTGTCAGCGCTGCAGTCGTCGCCCGAAACCACCCTCGTATACAACGCAGACGACCCGTTGTGCGCCTTCATCGCCAGCCGCGTCAAGGCCGAACGCGACGCACAGATCGCATCCGGCGAGGACGTGTGCCCGTTCCGCAGCGTGACGTTCGGCGTCGCGGAGTCCATGAACCTGCAGCAAAACGTGGTGGCAGATGCAACGATGTGCCAGGCATGCTCGCACATGTTCGAGTACGGCTACCGGCAATACGGGCAGCTGGGAGACTACCGCTGCCCCAGCTGCGGGTTCTCGCGGCCAGGGCTCGACTTCTCAGCCAGCGACATCAAGTTCGCCGAAGGCGTGTCGTTCGACGTTATGGCGCGTGACAGGGATGACGGCATGTCCGACACAACGCTGCACTCGAAGCTTGCCGGATCGTACATGGTTTACAACCTGCTGGCCGTGTACTCGGCGGCCACTCTTGCCGGATGCGGCCCAGAAGACGCGCAGGACGCCATAAGCGCCTTCGACCCGAAGAACGGACGGCTCCAGGAATACTGCATCGACGGGCGCCGCACGCTTCTGAACCTGGCGAAGAACCCGACGGGCTTCAACCAGAACCTGCGCATAGTCGCCGAAGGGGAAGGCCCGCGCGGCGTCGCGTTCTTCATCAACGACCAGATCGTGGACGGCCGCGACATCTCATGGATCTGGGACATCGACTTCGAGGAGCTGGTGTCGCAGCCGGGCCTCGTCGTGTTCGC
>CABVEH010000333.1 GCA_902497215.1 uncultured Eggerthellaceae bacterium
ACGACGCCAACCCCCAGGTGGTCCTCAACCACCTGCTCACCCAGACCCAGTTGCAGACCACCTTCGCCATCAACATGCTGGCGCTGGTCAACGACTCGCCGCGCGTTCTCTCGCTCAAGGAAATCCTGCACCACTACATCCAGCACCAGATCGACGTCATCACGCGCCGCACCCGCTACGAGCTGGCCAAGGCCGAGGAACGCGCGCATATCCTGGAAGGCTACGTCATCGCGCTGGACAACATCGACGAAGTCATCCAGATAATCCGCTCGTCGCAGACCGACAAGGAAGCCGGCGAACGCCTGCGCGAGCGATTCGGGCTTTCCAAGAAGCAGACCGACGCCATCCTCGAGATGCGCCTGCGCCGTCTGACAGGCCTTGAGCGCGACAAGATCGAAGCCGAGCTGGCCGAGCTGCTGAAGAAGATCGACTACTACAAGCGCGTGCTGAAGGACGAGGGCCTAGTGCGCGGCATCATCAAGGACGAGCTGGGCGAGATCCGCGGGAAGTTCCAGACGCGTCGCGTCACGCGCATCACTAACGCCGCGAAGGACATCGACGTGGAAGACCTCATCGCCGACGACAAGATGGTGGTCACCATGACGCGCGCCGGCTACATCAAGCGCATGCCGGTCACCGCCTACCGCCAGCAGAAGCGCGGCGGCAAGGGCCTGCAGGGCGTGAACCTGAAGGAAGCCGACTTCGTCGAGCACCTTTTCGTCGCCACCAACCTGTCCTACATGCTGTTCTCCACCAAGGGCAAGGTCTACCGCCTGAAGGTGTACGACATCCCCGAGGCTTCCCGCCATGCGCGCGGCACCGCCATCGTCAACCTGCTTCCGCTCAAGAAGGGCGAGACCATCTCAGCGGTCATCTCCACGAAGGAGTTCCCGGCCGATGAGTTCCTGATGTTCGCCACCAAGCAGGGCATGGTGAAGAAGACGGCCATGAACCTGTACGACCGCACGCGCCGCGACGGCCTGATCGCCATCAACCTGAAGGACGGCGACGAGCTGATCTCGGTGCGCCGCGTGGCCAAGGGCGAGAACGTCATGATGGTGTCTTCGGCCGGCAAGGCCATCCTCTGGGATGAGGACGACGTGCGTCCCATGGGCCGCGGCACCATGGGCGTGCGCGGCATGAGGGTTCCGGCCGGCGTAGAGGTGCTGGGCATGGAGATTGGACGCCCGGGCACCGACCTGTTCGTCATCACAGAGAAGGGCTACGGCAAGCGCACCCCCATGGACGAATACCCCGTGCAGCACCGCGGCGGCCAGGGTGTGTTCACCATCAAGATGACCGACAAGAAGGGCCTGCTTGCGGCCATGAAGATAGTCACCGTCGAAGACGAGCTGATGATCATCACCGAGGAAGGCGTCATCGTGCGCACCCCGGTGGAAGGCATCAGCGAACTCGGACGCGCCACGCAGGGCGTGAAGGTGATGAACATCGCCGACGGCGACAAGGTCACCTCCGTGGCCGTCACAACCGAAGATTAAAATGTTGACCGCGTGCGTTACTTTGTTGTAAAGTGTTCAAGCACTTTTGCGCTGCTGTGCTGCGCATGCGTGCGGGCCCGTAGCTCAGTTGGTTAGAGCGCACGCCTGATAAGCGTGAGGTCGCTGGT
>CABVEH010000334.1 GCA_902497215.1 uncultured Eggerthellaceae bacterium
CGAGGTGATGATATCGCGCACGTTCTTCGACGCGCACCTCGGCCAGTTCTTCGACTACTACTGCGACAAGATGCTGGCGCTGGACGCGAAGCCCAACGCCGCGCACCGAAAGCTGGCGCAGCTGGAGCGCGACGGCGTGTGCAGCGCGGTGGTCACGCAGAACATCGACGGGCTGCACCAGGCCGCGGGAAGCCGCAACGTGTTCGAGCTGCACGGAAGCGTGCACAGGAACTTCTGCATGGAATGCGGTCGCGCCTACGACGTGCGCGAGATGCTGGCCGCCCGCGAGGCATCGGTCGACGGCGTGCCGCGCTGCGTGTGCGGCGGCGTGATCAAGCCGGACGTGGTGCTGTACGAGGAGCCGCTGGATGCAGCCGTGATGGAGGGGGCCGTGCGCGCCATAGCGCAGGCCGACCTGCTGCTGGTGGCGGGCACGTCGCTTGCGGTGTAACCGGCGGCGGGGCTGCTGGACTACTTCCGCGGCAGCCACCTAGCCATCGTCAACCGCGACCCCACCCCCGGCGACTCCCAGGCCGACCTGTGCATCCACGCCAGCATCGGCGACGTGCTGGGTGGGATGTAAAGCCGTCAGTCCTTTACGCCGCAGCGAGCCAATTCCCAAGGAAGGCCGCGCCCACGCACAGGACGCACGTCAGCACGGCGTAGGCAAGCGCGACCATGACTTCCCCTTGCTGCATCAGCTGCATGCTTTCTAAGCTGAACGTCGAGAACGTGGTGAAGCCGCCGCAGAGCCCGACGCGCAGCAGCAAGGAAAGCTGCTCGTTGCTAATCGCGCCCTTTAGGACGAGCGCCGCGATGAATGCAAGGCAGAAGGACCCGACCACGTTGATGGCGAAGGTGGCAAACGGGAACGCGGTGTCCGACGGTATCAGGCCACACAGGTATCGCAGGACAGAGCCGACGAACCCGCCCGCTCCTACAGCAAGGCAATTTATGAGCATCAGGTTTCCCTCCCCTGTGTTGCATGGACAGGCGACGATTCGCCGGACGCCCGCAAGCGATTCAACATGGTCATGGTTATGGTAGCTCGATTTCGTACAGAGGCTTGTACTGCGCGCCGTTGCGGGATAGCGTCGACTTGAACAGCGTGACGCGGGCGGCGTTGCAAGGCAGCGGGAGCGCAAGCTCCGGCAACGCGCCTTTGGGAAGCTTAGCGCGACGCGCCAGCGTGATGTGCGGAAGGAATGGCTTGCCGTCGAACCCGATGCCGCGTGACCTCAGCACCTCGCGCAAGCGGTCTGCGAGACCGGCCAGCTCAGCGTCGGGCGCCAGCCCCAACCAGAGCGTGGAGTCGGACGCGCGCCCGAACTTGCCCAGGCCATCAGGGCGCATGGGCACCGCAGCGGCCTCGGCGCACGCCTCGTCCATGGCATCCATTGCCTCGCGGGCCTGCGCCTCGTCGATATCGCCCAGGAACGCCAACGTCACGTGGTAGTTCTGCCGCGGGACGAAGCGCCCCTCCACCGCAGCGCCCAGCACGCGCGCCATGGCGGCAACATCCTCGACGAAACCCTCCGGCGGCTCCAGCGCGATGAAAGCCCTCATGTCCCGGCAACGCTCCTTCCGAAGCAAGTCAGCAAACGCTCGGGCGGTACCAGTCACC
>CABVEH010000335.1 GCA_902497215.1 uncultured Eggerthellaceae bacterium
AGGGAAGGAAGATGTCCAAGTCCCTGGGCAACGGAATCGACCCCGCCGAGATATGCGACAAGTTCGGTGCGGACGTGCTGCGCCTTTGGGTGTCCAGCGTCGACTATTCGCAGGACGTGAGCATATCCGAGGGCATCCTGAAGCAGGTGTCCGACGCGTACAGGCGCATCCGAAACACGTTCCGGTTCCTGCTGGGCAACCTGGACGACTTCGACGCCGCGGCCGACGCCACCTCCACATGGGACGAGCTTGAACCCGTCGACCGATACATGATGGCCAAGACGGCCGCACTGCTGGCCGACGTGGAGGAATCATGGGACGCCTTCAGGTTCAACGGGGTGTACCGCGCCGTCTACGACTTCGTGAACGACCTGTCGTCGGTGTACATGGACGTCACCAAGGACAGGCTCTACTCCGAGGCGGCGGATTCGCCGCGCAGACGCGCCGTGCAGACGGTGCTGATGAACATACTCGAGGTGCTCGTCCGCGTGATGGCACCCATCCTGTCGTTCACGTGCGACGAGGTGTGGGAGTTCTACCCGCCTGCGGCAAGGAACGTCCCCGGACGCCCCGACAGCGTCCAACTCGCGGGCTGGCCTGAAGCTTCCGACTTCGCTCCGGCCTTCACTCGCGAGCAGGCGGAAAAGGCCCTCCAAGCCTTCGCCCCGGCCATCCAGGCCAGGGACGCCGTCACGAAGGCGCTCGAGGACGCCAGGAACTCCAAGCAGATCAACAAGAGCCAGGAGGCCGCGATCGAGCTTGCGGTGCCTGCGGAGGACATGCCTGCGCTGGAGGCAATCGGCAACGAGGCCCTGGCCGACCTGTTCATAGTCTCCTATGTCGCGCTTCACGAAGGCGGCGACTTCGAGGCGAAGGTCTTGGCGGCGGCCGGCGGGAAGTGCGAACGCTGCTGGAACTACCGCGAGCTCGGCACGGTCGCCGGACATCCGGACGTGTGCGAGAGGTGCGCAGAGGTGCTTGATGGCGGGGCGCGATAGTCAAACCGCGCACGCAAGGCGCCGCAACGCTGCCATCTTCGCGTCGATAGTCGTGGTGTGGCTGCTCGTCGACCAGGCCACGAAGGCGTTCTGCGAGTCGTTCGGCGTCGGCACGGTGATTGCAGGGCCGTTCTTCGGCGTGTTCGACCTCGCCCTCGTCCACAACACCGGTGCGGCCTGGGGGATGTTCGGCGACATGACGCTTGTGCTGGCGGTCCTTTCCCTGGTCGTGTGCGTGGCTGCAGCGCTGTACCTCTTCCTGTTCGTTCCTGACTCGTCGGCCTTGTGCGCCATCGGGCTCTCTCTCGTCGTCGCCGGAGGCATAGGCAACGCCATCGACAGGTTCGCGAACATGTACGTGATCGACTTCATCAGGCCCGTCTTCATCGACTTCCCGGTGTTCAACGTCGCAGACATCGGGGTCACGTGCGGCTGCGTGCTCTTCATCGTGTCGCTTCTCGTCGACTGGCGCAGGAACGGCGAGGCCGACTGACCATGGGCAGAAGCGTATGCAACGTTGCAGGGCGCGAGCACGAAGGCATGCGGCTTGACGCGTTCTGCGCAGAGCTCGGCCTTTATGCCAGCCGCTCTGCTGCGGCGAAGGCCGTAGGGGAGGGCAGCGTC
>CABVEH010000336.1 GCA_902497215.1 uncultured Eggerthellaceae bacterium
GGCTCGCCGGGCTCTGAGGGCGTAGGCTTCGCCATATGTGTAAGCCGTTATTTGCCGGAGGGAGGCATCGCGGCACCGCCTTTGCGTTGTGAGGGCGGGCCGCTTCCTTTTTTCGTTGCTGAAAGTGTTGTGCATCGCCTCCGGGCTGCAGGGCGGGGACGATAAGGGGCCAAGGCTGGGCGAATTCCGCCAGCCTTGGCCCTTTTCCTTCAGTGTCGGTGCGCCGTTAGGCGGGCAGGCTGCCGCGCAGGAAAACGCCGCGCCGGGCGTCGTCGAGGATCTTCCCGTCCTCATAGGCGACTGCGCCGCGCAGCAGCACGGTGCGATGCCTGCCGAGGCAGCCCATGCCCGCGAACAGGCTGTAGTCCACGGCCATGTGCTCGTTCCTGTCGGGGATGATCCAGTCGTCTCCGGGATCGACGATGACCACGTCCGCATCCGATCCGGGGAGGAGGGTTCCCTTTCTTGGATACAGGCCGAAGCATTTCGCGGGGTTTTCGCACAAGAGCCGCACAAGGTCGGGGATGGCGACGCGGCCCTTGGCAATCCCTTCGTTCCACGTGACGCAGAAAAGCGTATCCACGCCGGGCGCGCCGTGCGGGGCCCGGAAGGTTTCGGCAAAGAGCGGCTCGTTGGCGGCGGTGGCGTGCCCCGCCGCGTCGGAAGCGACGACCTGTATTTCGCCGTTGCGGATCGCCTCCCAGAGCGCCTCGCGGTCTGCCTCCTTGCGCAGGGGAGGGGACATCTTGGCGAGGTTGCCGCGCAGCGCAAGCTGGCTGTCGTCCAGCGTCAGATAATGGGGGCAGGTTTCGGCGAAAAGCGTGGGCACCGTGCCCCACTTCCTGAACAGCCTGATGGCTTCGAGGGATTCCTTGCAGGTGACATGCGGCAGGTAGATGTTGCAGCCCGCGACAGAGGCCAGCGAAAGCACGCGGAAGATGGCCTCGGCCTCGGAAATGTTGGGATGCGTCGCGGGGTAATCGCGGGGGTGCTCCCGCCCCTCGGCAACGGCCTTGGCTTCCAGATATTCAAGGATGGCGTCGTTTTCCGCATGGAAGGCGAGGAGGGCCTTTTCGCGCGCGACCAGTTCCATGAGATGCAGGATCTGGTCGTCCTCCAGTTTCATGCCCCGCTTCCTGTAGGATGTGAACGCCTTGAAGGAAATGACCCCGCGCGCGACCAGTTCGGGGATGGCTTCGTCGGCCTCTTCCATGACGTTGGCGGTCAGGGTGCAGTGCAGCCCGAAGTCGATGCAGGAACCGGTTTCCCCTTCCCTGATGAAGTCGTCGATGGCCTGAACCAGCCCGCCCTGTTTGCCCCATGCGGCGACGGCCCCGATGTAGGGGATGACGGTGGTGACGCCGCCGGACAGGGCCGCCCGCGACAGGCGGTCGATGCGGTCTGCATAGACGGGGTGGTTGTGCGCGTCGATGATGCCGGGCAGCACGTAGCGCCCGGAGGCGTCGATGACCCGGTCGGCCCGCACCTCGGAGCCGCGTGGGAGGAGGCTTTCCACCCGTTCCCCGGAAATGAGGATGTCCAGCGGGCGCATGGTTCCGGCATCAACGACGATGCCGTTTGTGATCAGAGTCGTACTCATGGCGTGTCCCCAGTGAAGC
>CABVEH010000337.1 GCA_902497215.1 uncultured Eggerthellaceae bacterium
AGGCCGACGTCGTCATCACCACCGCCATGGTCCTCGGGGCGTACGTCGGTGGCGTACACGTCGGCACCCATCGAGCTTGCGGTGCCTATGGCGGAAAGGCCCGCCACCCCCACGCCGATGACGTAAACGCGCGACGGCGGGATCTTGCCGGCGGCGGTCATCTGGCCTCCGAACGAGCGCCCCAGCGCCTCGGCAGCCTCGATGACGGCGCGGTAGCCCGAAAGGTTGGTCATGGAAGAGCGCGCATCGATGGACTGCGCGCGCGATATGCGCGGCACGGCGTCCATGGATATGGCCGTGAGCCCGCGGTTGGAGAGGTCCTGGACGAGGTCGGGGTGGATGCCCGGGTTGAGGCGCGACACCAGCACGGCGTCCTTGCGCATCAGGTCGAGCTGCCACGGCTCGGGAGGGTCGAGCGCGATGACTATGTCGCAGCCCCAGGCCTCCTTGGCGTCAACTATCGGGATGCCCGCCTCGGCGTACTGTTCGTCGAAGTAGGTGGCCAGGTCTCCCGCGCCCGACTCGATGCAAACCTCGTATCCGAGCTTCATAAGCTTCTTCGCGGTATCGGGAGTGGCTGCGACGCGGGTCTGGTCCGCGGCCGCCTCCTTGGGGATTCCGATTCTCACTTATGCACTTCCTTCATCGTTTTACATGCAAGCTTGACATGTTACTCCCTTGGCCCCGCCGTGCGCAACGAAGATTGCCATGCGCATGGCTTCCGCGGCAGGGGGCAGGCCCCGTCGAAGGCCGCGGAAGGGTCCCGAATCGTAACGATTCTATTTGCGGGGCCGCGCTCGGCCGTCCTTGAAAGTAGAATTGTTTACCAACCATAAACATGTGCAGGCATGGTGCGCCGAACGCGGAGCGGACCTGCCGGGAAACGTCGAAGGAGCGCCAATGGCACGCGAATCGCTGGCATCGAAGAGGGAGCGCGCCAAACTCATAGAGGACCGGATGTACGAATACTATGGCCCGGGCAAGGCTTCGCTCGACTACGGAAGCCCCTTTCAGCTGACCGTGGCGGTTGTGCTGTCGGCCCAGTGCACCGACGCCGCCGTGAACAAGGTCACGCCCGTGCTGTTCGAAAGCTTCGGAACGCCCCAGCTGATGGCGCAGGCGTCGGTGTCCGACATCGAGGAGATCATCCACTCGCTGGGCTTCTACCACGCCAAGGCCAAGAACCTGGTGGCCCTGGCGCAGACCTGCATGGCCGACTTCGGCGGCGAAGTGCCCGCAGACATCGACCTGCTGCAGAAGCTTCCCGGGGTTGGCCGCAAGACGGCGAACTGCGTGATGTGCGAGGCGTTCAAGCAGCCGCAGGGCATCGCGGTGGACACGCACGTCTACCGCATCGCCCACCGCCTGAAGCTGGCCGGCCCCTCCGCAGACACCCCGCAGAAGACCGAAGACGTGCTGTTGAAGGTGTTCCCGCGCGAGGTTTGGGGGTACGTGAACCACCAGTGGGTGCACTTCGGCCGCGAGTTCTGCCGCGCGCGCAACCCGCTGTGCGGCGAATGCATCATCGGCGACCTATGCCCCACCCGCGGGCAATGGGGCTGATGCGCGGACGCCCGGAGGGGTGGATGCGAGGTAAGCCAAAGGAGCCGAGAAATCC
>CABVEH010000338.1 GCA_902497215.1 uncultured Eggerthellaceae bacterium
CCCCGCGTTGGTCACGCGCCTGTACCAAAGCACGCGCTCGTCGAGGTCGGGCACGTAGTCGTTGCCGATGAACATGCGGCCCGGGATGTTTATGTTGATGTCCGACGCGGCCCTGGACTCGGATCCCTTCACGACGCCCTCGCCTTCGCGGGCGTCGGTGACGGCCTGGTTCAGCATCTGGGCGAACAAATCGAACCCGACTGCGCTCATGTTGCCCGACTGCTCGGCCCCCAGCAGGTTCCCGGCGCCCCTTATCTCGAGGTCGCGCATGGCTATGCGCATGCCCGATCCGAGCCCGTGCTCCTCGGAAAGCGCCGTCAGGCGCGCTTGCGCCTCCTCGGTCAGCGGTATCTCCTCGGGGAACATGAAGTACGCGTACGCCTGCTCGCTCGACCGTCCCACGCGTCCCTTCAGCTGGTACATCTGCGAAAGCCCCAGGCGCTGGGAGTCCTCGATTATCAGCGTGTTGGTGTGCGGGTTGTCTATGCCGCTCTCGATGATCGTCGTTGCTACCAGCACGTCCAGCACTCCGGCCGAGAAGTCCTCCATCACTCGTTCGAGCTCGTCCTTGGACATCTGCCCGTGCGCCACGCCCACGCGCGCCTCGGGTGCGGCCTCGGCCACACGTCGCACCGCTGGCCGCCACGCCCAAGTTCGAGCCTTATCGCGGCCGACACCACGTCGGGGTCCCACTCCCCCACGTGCACCTTCACGGGAAGGCGCATCTCCGGCGGCGTGAGTATCAGCGACATGTCGCGAACCCCCGACACGGCCATCTGCATGGTGCGCGGAATCGGCGTCGCCGACAGCGTGAGGATGTCGATGTGCTCGCGCAGGTTCTTGAACTGCTCCTTGTGCCCCACGCCGAAGCGCTGCTCCTCGTCTATCACGATCAGCCCCAGGTCGTGCGGGTTCACGTCGCGCGAGAGCAGCCGGTGGGTGCCTATGAGCACGTTGACCTTGCCTGCCGCGAAGTCCTCCAGCGTCTTCTTCTGCTCGGCGGGGCTGCGGAAGCGCGACAGCGCCTCCACCCTCATGCCGAACGGCTCGAGACGTTCCTTGAAGCTCACGAAGTGCTGCTGCGTAAGGATGGTAGTGGGGCAGAGAACCATCACCTGCTTCTCGTTCTGCGCGGCTATGAAGGCGGCGCGGATGGCCACCTCGGTCTTGCCGAACCCCACGTCGCCGCACACCAGGCGGTCCATGGGGTGCGCCGAGCGCATGTCGGCCTTCACGTCCGCGATGGCGGCGGCCTGGTCGGGCGTCTCGTCGTAGGGGAAGCTTTCCTCCATCTCCTGCATCCAGGGCGTGTCCACGACGAACTGGAAGCCTTTCGTCGCCGCGCGGCGCGAGTAGACGTCGATCAGGTCGAAGGCCAGCTTGCGCGTGGCCTTGCGCGCCTTGGTCATCGCACGCGACCAGTCGGTGCTGTTCAGGCGCGTGATCTTGGGGGTGTGGCCCTCGGGCCCCACGTAGCGCGTAACCTTGTCGAACTGCTCGACGGGCAGGAACAGCTTGTCTCCCTCGGCGTAGTCCAGTTCCAGGTAGTCGCGCTCCACCCCGCCTATGTCGCGCAGCACCAGCCCCTTGAAGTACGCGATGCCGTACGTCT
>CABVEH010000339.1 GCA_902497215.1 uncultured Eggerthellaceae bacterium
AGGCCCCCGTGCTTCTGGTAGTGAACAAGATGGACAACCCCCAGGCCGAGGACGGAATGTGGGAGTTCATGAGCCTGGGGCTGGGCGAAGGATGGCCGGTTTCGGCCACGCACGGGCACGGCACGGGCGACCTGCTCGACGAGGCCGTGCGGCTGCTTCGCGAGACGGGCGCCGAGGGCGACCCCGACGAGGAGCCCGCCATCAACGTCGCCATCATCGGACGGCCCAACGCAGGCAAGTCCTCGCTCACCAACCGCCTCACGAAGGGCGAGCGCTCCATTGTCAGCCCCGTGTCCGGCACCACGCGCGACGCCATCGACACGCTGGTCGAAACGGCGGGCCTGCGCCGCAAGAGCCAGATCAGCGAGGACGTGGAATACTACGGCTTCGTGCGGGCGATGAAGGCCATCGACCGCGCCGACGTCGCGGTGCTGGTGATCGATTCCGAGATAGGCGTCACCAACGAGGACCAGCGCGTCGCCAACTACGCCAAGGAGCGCGGCTGCGCCATGGTCGTGGTGCTCAACAAATGGGACCTGGTGGAAGGCCCCGAGGGCAAGAAGAAGGTGCGCGAGGCGCTCGAGGACGACATGCAGTTCGTGGGGTATGCGCCCGACGTCGCCATATCGGCGCTCACAGGCAAGGGCGTCGAGAAGGTATGGGGCGCCATCGACGCGGCCTACGCGAACTTCACGGCCGAGTTCTCCACCTCCAAGCTCAATCGCTGGCTTTCCGAAATACAGGAGACCGGCTTCACGGTCACCAAGGGCAAGACCATCCTGCGCATCAAGTACGTGACCCAGACCGGCACATGCCCGCCGCGCTTCACGTTCTTCTGCAACCGCCCCGACGTGGTCACCGACAACTACAAGCGCTTCATCGAGAACCGCCTGCGCGCATCCTTCCCGCTGGAAGGCACGCCCATCCGCATCGGCTTCAAGAAGAAGGACTGACCCGTGGACCTGTCCTCTCTCATAACGCCGCCAAGCGCGCCATGGGCTCCCGCAGCCCCTTCCGTCCCCGAATCCTTCCAGGCCCCCGACATCCTGGTTGCGGGACTCATGGTGGCGGGGCTGTTCGTAGCCTCGTTCCTGGTCGGGTCGATTCCCTGGGGGGTCGTCGTGTCCAGGCTGTTCTTCGGCAAGGACATACGCAGCGAGGGCTCGGGCAACATCGGGGCCACTAACGCGGCGCGCACGCTCGGCAAGGGCGGCGCCGCGGCCGTGTTCCTGCTCGACTTCGGCAAGGGCCTTCTGACCGGATGGCTCGGGCTCCAGTGCGTCCAGCACCTGGGCGACGCCCGTCCGCTGCTTGCATCTACTGCGGTGGCCTTGGCCTTCGTCGGGGTCGTGTGGGGTCATATATTCAGCCCGTGGATCGGCTTCAAGGGCGGCAAGGGGATATCGGCGGCCGTCGGCAACCTTTTCTTCCTCTTCGGGCCGGCGGGCGCCTTGGCCGAGCTTGCGGTGTTCATCGTGTTCGTCGCGGCCACGCGCCACGTATCCGCTGGCTCCATCGCAGCCGCCGTCGCCTGTCCGTTTTTCGCGCTCGTCTTCTTCTGGGGCCAGTGGCCGGCTTTCGCGATCATCGCGCTGGGCGCGGTCACC
>CABVEH010000340.1 GCA_902497215.1 uncultured Eggerthellaceae bacterium
GCGACCTGCTCACCCGCTTCGGGGGGCACGGGGCCGCCGTGGGCGTCACGCTGCCCGTCGAGAACCTTGGCGAGTTCAAGCGGCGCCTATGCCTCCACATGGACTCGCTTCCCGAGTCGGAGTTCAAGCCCATGTGCGAGGTGGACGCGTCCGTGAACCTGCACGACCTGACCATTCCCGACGTCGAGGCGCTGGACAGACTCGCGCCGTTCGGCCAGGAGAACCCCGAGCCCGTGCTGTTCGCCCACAACGTGCTGCTCGACCAATGCCGGGCGGTGGGCGCGGGGAAGAACCACTTCTCGTGCAAGCTCACCGACGGGCGCGCGCAGGTCGGCGGCATACTGTTCCATTGTTCCGACATAGAGACGCTCGTCGTCACGGAATCGATAGTCGACGCCGCTTTCACGGCGCAGATAGACGAGTGGCGCGGTCGACGCTCGGTGAAGGCCATGCTGAAGGCCGTCGTGCCCTCGAAGGAGTGCTCGTGCTTGAACGCGTGCCTGGACGAAGGGCAGTGCGAGTTCGTCGAGTCGCTGTTCGGGGGCGAGGGTAATGCAGAAGGCGCGGAAGGGTCATGCGGCGGAACCTGCGATGGCGGCCGCCGTGCCGCCTCGGGCCCCGACGCACCGGGATGCGAATCCGACGCGGGCGACGCCCACGCACCTGGGTCCGAGGACGCATGCGAGCTTCGCGAGCGCTGGCGGCTTCTCGGCCAGAGCGACCCCGAGCGCCTGAAGGCCGAGATAATCCGAGCCATCATAGGCGACCACGCCCCCCATGCCACGCAGTCGAAGATCATGGCCATGCTTGAGCAGGGGCATTCGGTGCTGGGCATCATGGCAACAGGCCGCGGCAAGTCGCTGGTGTTCCAGGCGCATGCCGCATTCCAGGCGCTCACGCAGGGCAAGGCCAGCCTTTTCGTGTACCCGCTTCGGGCCCTCATGTCCGACCAGGCCTTCCATCTGGGAAGGAAGTTCGCACGCTTCGGCCTGAAATGCGCAGTGTTGAACGGCGACACGCCTGCACCCGAAAGGGAGGCCACCTACGCGGGCCTTGCCGACGGCACCGTCGACATAGTGCTGACCACCCCCGAGTACCTCTCGTTCCACGCCGAGGAAGTCGCCGCGTCCGGTCGCATAGGCTTCATGGTGGTGGACGAGGCCCATCATATCGGGCAGGCCAAGGCAGGAAGCCGTCCGGCCTACAAGCAGCTGGCCGACATAGTCAACCGGCTAGGCGCCCCCGTGGTGCTGGCGGTCACGGCCACGGCCAACGACCAGATCGCCGAAGACATCCAGCACACGCTGCCCGTGTCGGAACGCGTGGTGGACGACTCGTCTCGCGACAACCTGCACATAGACGACCAGCGCGGGATGCTGGCCCGTGACGACTACCTGGCGCACATCATAGGCTCGGGCCGCAAGTGCGTCATCTACGTGAACTCGCGCGAGCAGTCCGTAGGGGTGGCGCGCAGGCTTCGGCGCCGCGTGCCGCAGCTGGCGCACATGATCGGCTTTTACAACGCAGGCCTCGGCCGCGAGGAGCGCTCGCGCATAGAGGACCTGTTCCGCGACGGGTCGATAAGGGTGCTCGTGGCGAC
>CABVEH010000341.1 GCA_902497215.1 uncultured Eggerthellaceae bacterium
TGAGGCGCATGCCGAAGGAGAGCCTGGAGTGCTTCAAGGCGGCCGAAATCCTTTACCTCCATTCCGTCCGCAGGGGGAACCGAGAGGCCGCGGGGCGTCTCAGGCGCATCTATTCAGAGGACCTCTGCCAAGGCGATTACTGGAGGCCGCGCCTGGAAGAGCGCGCCAAGCATGCAAGAAGGAAACCGCCAGCGCGCATAGGCGGCGCGCCTCGGCTATAGTTGTACGCATGAAAGCACGGCCGCCAGGCCTACTAGGAGGTATGTTGCCCGGCTTCAGCGAAACCTACGTCCTGCACGCGAACCGCGCCTTGGCGAACTCCGCCAAGGTCGGCAGCGCCTACGCGGCGTTCGACTCGCCAGAGGGCGACGTACGGGCATGCCTCGGCACGCAGCATGCAACCGCGCTCGACCTTGCCGTATCGCAATGGGAGCTTTGGGGCGACGGCAGGGCGCTTGTCGGCGACATGCACCGCCTGATCGAAGTGTACAGGCTGCTCGAGCCTCACGGGCTTCAATCCTCGGTAGGGACCGCCCGCCAGGTCGCATCGTTTATAAAGCGGCACCTGGCCTCGCTGGAAGAGGCGGCCTTCGACGCTCCCGCGCTCACGGAAAAGGAGAAGGCCGTATGCAGCCTGGCCGCCGAATACAGCCGCTTCTTGGAGGCCTCCCAGCTGGTCGAGCTCTGCCAGGCGCTTCCTGCCATAAGGGACAAGGTCGCCCGGCTCGACGTGCGCGCAGCAGGGCCGCTTCTTCTCGACGAGCCCTTGGCCGGATTCTACGAGGGCCTGTTCGGGGAAGGGTTCGACCGCATTGACGCCGGTTGCTGCGGCGACGACGCGAAAGGCTCGCCCGACTTCGTCCTGCTCGAGCCCGTGGGCGCATCGGCGGTCGGCAAGATGGTGTTCGACGAAGCGAAGGCTTCGATGGCCGAGCGGGGGATGTCCACCGTCGCAATCGCGTCCCCCCGCCCTCTCGACGACTACATGGCCATGGCGCCGGCGCTTCGCGAAGCCGGGGCCGTCTGCGCCTTCGAGGCGTCGGTCCCGTTCCAGCAGACCTCGTTCGGACGGTTCTTCGTGTCGGGCTGCAAGCTGCTGGCCATGGCGGGGCTCTTCGGCGTCGGGGACGTGCTGGAAGTCACAGACGAGAGCTGGATCGACGTGGCCACCGACGTCGCGCTCAGCCCATACGCCGGGATAGCACCGTTCGATTCGTCCCTTTTGCCCTCGCTTCGAGGCGATGGGCGCGCGCATGCCATGGGCCGCGAAGACATGAACTCCGTATGGCGCGCGAACAGGCTGCTGGATGCGGAGGACGCGGTGTCCGACCTGTCGGCGATGAGCGCCGCCTTCCAGGGCTTCCAGGTGCTGTTCTCTCTCGAAGGCGACCCGTTCGCCGTGCTGGAACGCTTCCGTGCGGACGCGAGGCGGCTTCACAGAGGCCATCGGGCGATGGTCGAAGAGGCGGCGGTCGATGCGGCGGTGGACCTCCTGCGCGCGGCATCGGACCTGCGATGCCCCACGTCGTACATGGCGCTCTTCCCCGCATGCGCCTCGTTGCGCGTGTCGGCGGTCGACGACGGCGA
>CABVEH010000342.1 GCA_902497215.1 uncultured Eggerthellaceae bacterium
AGCATCGCCTTCACACGGCGGGGGTCACAGGTTCAAATCCTGTAGCGACCACCATGAATTCTAAAGCCTTCCTTTCGGAAGGCTTTTTCATATCCTCACGCTTTCAGCGTGAACTTCCAAGCGCAATTGCAGGAGTCGTCCGTGGGTTATAGGCAAGAAAGTGTGTCCAGAGCCTAATCGTAATCCATGCGATAAGGGCCGCTTGCATGCAGGTCATTCCATTGCACAGCAGTGCCCCAGCGCCCCACCGCTTCATCTTTTTCGCTAGCTTCGGCAGCTGCTCGATAAAACTCAGCAATCAGGACGTCCGTCGGCATTTCCTTCAGGATCTCTTTCGGGCTTGCACGGGCTTCAAGGTCCATATAGCACCACCAGAACGCCGCCTTGACGCGCCTCGTCAGCCTCAATCCCCGATGCTCTCGCAGCATGTGGCGGATCTGGGCGTTCACGCCGCCTTCGATCCTGTTCGTAGTCGCCGGAACAGGTCCTCCCTCGAGCAAGCCTTCGTCGAGATAGGTGAATAGGGTACCGGCCCTACAAAGCTTCAGAAGCCCGCCGCGCGCAGTGCGCAGCCTCTCGTGCTTGTAGCGGATCCGCCCGTCAACCACCTCTTTTTCCTTTAGGAATCCTTCCCATGCCGTGCACCAATTAGAGAAGCCCGCAAGCCACTCCGCAGCTTCGTTGAGGCTACCTATGCGCATGAGCTTCTTGGCGATGCCATAGAGCTCAACGCCCGCCTGGAGCCGCGGCCTGGTCGTGGTCTGGCGCTTCACCTGACAGAACGCATGGAAGACGCAGCGCTGCACGCGTGTGTTCGGCCACACGGCGCGTCTCGCCTTCTCGAACCCCTTTCCGCCATCGGTAATCACGACGTCGGGAGGGGCTATGCGCGCCATGAGCGCCGCCCACGCCTGCGCGTTCTCGCTTCTCGCTAGATGCCAGCCGATCACGTGCTTCTCGGTGCAGGCGATCATAATCACGACGTCGCGCCCCAGCCAAAGGCCATCCACCTCCACCACGTGGTGGACCTCGTCACAGACAGGAGCCACGGGCCACAGGTCCCAGAACTTATTCGTGAGATGCCGGAAGGTGCGTCCGGGCATGCCGAACTCGCCTTGGGTCTTTTTCGAGAGCAGCCACCTCAGGAACAGCTCTAGCAGTTTAGGCTCGTTGTCGTAACGTTGCGTGGTGGATGCGCCGCATGCCTTGCAGCGCCAACGAGTCGCCCCCGACGAGGTCTTCCCGTTGCGTTTCGTGTCGCCCCCGCACGCAGGGCACAGTATCTTCTTCATCCCGTGATTGAACCACGGAATTTAAGAGGGCGGTTTACGGCCTCTGACCTGCGGTGTCAAGTCGAAAGCGGACACACATTCTTGCCAGGCACTTAAACCTGCCTCCGAAATTTAAACGATGGTTTATCGAGGGTTTGACCTGCCCTTACACCCCTAAAACGGACACACTTTCTTGCCTATAACCCCAGGATGCCGAGGTCGGCAACAGTGCGTCATTGCCCGGTATGTTCGCTGCGCTGGCTTCGCATTTCGTTGCTACGGCTGGATGCGCGCACCTTCAAAGAAGAGTCTC
>CABVEH010000343.1 GCA_902497215.1 uncultured Eggerthellaceae bacterium
GCGGCCGTCGTACAGCCAGGTCTTGCCGGTGGGCGAAAGCTGCGGGACGAACTCGTCGCGCGCCTTGTCGCCGTACTTGGCGTGGTTCTTGTTGATGAGGTTGCGGTTCGCCTTGATGATGGCGTCCGAGATCTCCTCCTCGGTGGCGCCGTCGAAGACGGGCGTGGACACGAAGATCGGGCCCTCCACCGTGGCGTCGGGGTCGTCGTCGGACCAGCCCCACTTGGCGGCCCAGCCCAGATGGTTCTCGAGCAGCTGCCCGACGTTCATACGGGAAGGGACGCCCAGCGGGTTGAGGATGACGTCGATCGGAGTGCCGTCGGCCAGGTAGGGCATGTCTTCCACGGGAAGCACGCGCGAGATGACGCCCTTGTTGCCGTGGCGGCCGGAGAGCTTGTCGCCCTGCTGCACCTTGCGCTTCTGCGCGACGTACACGCGGACGAGCTCGTTGACCTGCGGCGGCAGCTTGTCGCCGTTCTCGGAGCTGAAGCGAAGCACGCCGATGACGCGGCCGCCCGCGCCGTGCGGGACGCGCAGCGAGGTGTCGCGCACCTCGTGGGCCTTCGCGCCGAAGATTGCGCGAAGCAGGCGCTCCTCGGAGGAGGGCTCGCTTTCGCCCTTCGGGGTGACCTTGCCCACTAGGATGTCGCCAGGGAACACCTCGGCGCCGATGCGGATGACGCCGTCGGCCTCGAGGTCGGCGATCTGGTCGTCGGATATGTTCGGGATCTCGCGGGTGATTTCCTCGTCGCCCAGCTTGATGGAGCGGGCGTCGATCTCGTACTCGGCGATGTGGATGCTGGTGAGAAGGTCTTCGGCGACCACGCGCTCGGACACGATGATGGCGTCCTCGTAGTTGTAGCCTTCCCACGGCATGTAGGCGACCATGAGGTTGGCGCCAAGGGCAAGCTCGCCGTGGTCGCAGCTGGGGCCGTCGGCCAGCACGTCGCCGGCCTCCACGCGGTCGCCCTGGCGGACGATCGGGCGATGGTTGATGGAACCGGACTGGTTCGAGCGCTGGAACTTGGGGATGAGGTACTCGTCGTAGTCGCCGTCGTCGTTCAGCACGATGATGGTCTGGCCGTCGACGTAGTCGACCGTGCCAGGATGCTGCGCAACCAGGATCTCGCCCGAGTCGACCGCGATGCGGTGCTCGATGCCGGTGCCTACCAGCGGGGCCTCGGGCTTCAGCAGCGGCACCGCCTGACGCTGCATGTTGGAGCCCATGAGCGCGCGGTTGGCGTCGTCGTGCTCGAGGAACGGGATGAGCGACGTTGCGACCGAGGTCATCTGGCGCGGGGACACGTCCATGTAGTTGACCAGCATGGGGTCGACCTCGTCAGGCTCGCCGAACTCGCCGTTGGCGTTCTTCGTGCGGCAGAGCACTCGCGCGGCAGGAACCCACTTGCCGTCCTTGTCGTAGCTTCCGAACTCGCGGGTGTCGGGGTCGAACATGTCGTTGGCCTGCGCGATGACGTAGTTCTCTTCCTCGTCGGCAGTCAGGTAGTCCACCTCGTCGGTGACCTTTCCGTCGACGACGCGGCGGCAGTTCATGGACCAGACGAACCCCGCGGCGGG
>CABVEH010000344.1 GCA_902497215.1 uncultured Eggerthellaceae bacterium
GACGCTCTTCCGATCTATTCCGTCTCGAATGCGCGAAGGGGTCGTTGAGCGATGACGTGGGTTCGCTTGCAGACTAGGGCGCTCCAAGAGGCCCGAGCAGGGGAGATTCAGGACTTCGGTAAGTCCGAGGCGTCCAGCACGGGCTGCATCACGGCCAGCGCGGCGTCGCGGGGAACGAAGGACACGACGGGAAGGCATCCGAGCGCCTTGGCCTCCTCGGTCAGCTCCCAAAGCGTGGGAGCTATGGGATGCCTCGCCTTCAAGGAACCCATGGCGCGGGTCTGGGCGAAGGCGAAGACGGCCGCCTTGTAGCAGTCGGACTCGAGATACTGGCCGGGCGTGAGCTCTGAAGGGTAGCGTTCCATAGGTGCCTCCGTAGTTCGTTGCAGGTCAGAGGATAGGAAGGGTGTCGCATGGAATTCGAGCCGATAGACGAGGGCCTTGAACTTGCTCTCCAGGGCATCATAGAACGCGTGGACGCCTGCAGCGGCTTCGCAGACGGCGTGGACTTCCTCGCGCCCGAGTACCGCGCGCTGAAGGATATGGGGATGTTCGCAGAGGCCGACGAGTACATGGACGGCACGGCGTCGGTCCGGCCGACCTACGAGGCCATGCGCTATTTCGAGCGCAAGGACGCGTGGGAGAAGGAGAAGACGAAGGCAGCCGTCGGCGGCGCAGTAGGCAAGGTCGTGGACAAAGCCGTGGACATCGGCGTGTCGATAGGGACGAAGATGGCGGGGCTATAAGAGCATAAAAGAAGGAACCCCGCTGCAATCTTGGCGGAGCGCGCGGGGTTCGTGGTTCAACCGGCCCATGGGGCCAGATGGGAGCATTGTATCATGGCCAGAAGGCGATGGGGCAGCATCGAGACGGTGGTTCCAGGCGAGGTCTACCGCATCCATTGGAAGGACGGCCACAAGGCCGACGGGAAGCGCAGGCCCGCGTCGATGACGGTGTACGGCACCTTCGAGGACGCCGACTTCGCCCTGGCCGTGAAACGCGTGGAGATGGAGGGAGTGGACGGCTCCACCACCTGGGCGCAGTTCTGGGACGCGAAGGTTGCCCCGACGCTCGACGATTTGGCCAGGCGTACCAAGAAGGACTACATGGAGGTCTGGGGCAGGCATCTTGAGCCCCTCATAGGCGCGGACGCCATGGCCGACGCCGACTACGGCTACGTGTGCGCCGCCATCGCGCAGATAAAGGCCCCCTCCGCCCAGAGGTACGCCCACCGCCTGTGGAAGAAGGTGTGCAACATGGCCATGCGCGAGAAGGTGCCCCCATTCGCGAGGAACCCGGTTGACCGTTCCGTGCCCATGAAGCCGCTCGTCCCCAGGCGCAAGCACGAGGTTGATGCGTGCGATCTGGTGAGCTACATCCGCTCCATCGAGGCGCAGGCGTACAAATGCATGGCCGTGTTGGAGATGGCCGGGGGGCTGCGCCACGAGGAGGCAGTTCCAATCCTCCCGCGCAACGTGAGGCGGTCGAGGGGCTATGCGGAGGTGGAGGTCGTGGCCGCCTACACGTCACTCGGCGGCGGGGATGCCGACTACAAGGGCACGAAGACCACC
>CABVEH010000345.1 GCA_902497215.1 uncultured Eggerthellaceae bacterium
CTGGCCGCGAAGCTCGACTATGCGTTCGTCGGCCTCCTGCATGCGCCTGTCCGCGTCCTCGACCGCGGCGTTCGCCACGTCATGTTCGGCCAAGGCCGATTCGTACGTGGCCGTCGCCTGGTTGATGCGCGTTTGAAGCTCGTCGATGCTGTTCTGGATCTCGGCGGCCTCAGCCCTTTTCTGGGCGCTGCTGTCGGCGTATTCCTGCGCTTTGGACTCGTGCTGGTCGGATGGCGTGGCGTAAGCGAGGGGGCTCATGCCTATCGCCAGGACGGCGGCTGTCGCCGCGCATGCGAAACCGGAGGATATGTGCCTAAAAGCCTGTGCTGCGTTTGAGTTCTGCATTCTTCACCTTTTGGCCTAGCGCGCCCGAGGGCGTCAAAAGCTGTCGAATGCAACAATTCTATTACTGTTTCGCCGGGAATGCCCGCATCGTCGCGGATGGTGCGCCAATCAGCACAAAACAAATGCAAACGATGAAAACGGCCGACGGGTTGCGCCGCCAGCCGTTCCCGTCTGCTGCCGACGTCTTCTCCTGTCGCGCTGCCGTCGATCGTGCCTGGTTTTCGCTAGCTGCGGAACTTGGCGATGTCGCGCTCGTAGATCACCAGGTCGGCGCTGGGCTCCTCGAGGTAGAACGGCAGGTCCTTCAGCTTCGGATGCCTCGTCATGGCGTACAGCGCGTCGAAGCCGATCTTGCCTTCGCCTATGCGTGCATGCCTGTCGGCGTGCTGGCCTTCGGGTTCCTTGATGTCGTTGAGGTGGACTGCCATCAGCTTGTCGAGCCCTATCGCCTTGTCGAACTCGTCGAGCACCCCGTCGAGGTCGTTTGCGACATCGTAGCCGACGGCGAAGGCCGACGAGGCGTCGAGGCATACGCCCACGCTGTCCTGGTCGTCCACTCCGTTCAGCATCGCGCCCAGCTCTTCGAAGGTGGAGCCGATCTGCGTGCCTTCGCCCGGCATGTTGACGAGCAGCACCGGAACGCCCTTCTGCGCCTGAAGCACATGGTTCAATGTTTCGGAGACGTTGGCCAGGGCTTCGTCGCGAGGGGTCCCTTCCGCGCTTCCGGGACGCATCAGGTAGCGCGATCCCGGCATGAGCGCGAGGCGCGCCATGTCCTCCATCATCACCATGCGCGTGAAGTCCTGCTTCGACTTGTCGGCCTGCCCCGGCTCGAGGTCGTAAGGGGCGTAACCCATGGGAGCCACGACGCCGTTTTCCTTGGCGTATGCGTTGAACGCGTCGATGTCCTTCGTGTCGAGCTCGCGCTGGCGCCCACCGCGGGGGTTGCGCGTGAAGTATTGGAGCGTGTTCGCCTCGATCGACACGGCTTCTTCGGCCATGCGCTCGTATCCGTAATGGGTTGAAAGATGGCATCCTATGGTAAGCATCGCAAACATCCCTTTCGTCACGTGGCCTCACATGGCCCGATAGGCTGCCAAGTGCGCAGGCAGCGTTTTCCTGGAATAGAAGGTAAACCTCCGGCTTGTTCGAAGAGGGGTGCGCGTCCGGCGGTTGCCAAACCGAATCACTCCCGTTTACGTGGGGATTCCAT
>CABVEH010000346.1 GCA_902497215.1 uncultured Eggerthellaceae bacterium
GTCGTTCAGGTCCGACGTGGCGAAGCGGCCGCCGTCCAGCTGCACCATGGGGCGCAGGTCGGGCGGGATGACCGGGATGACGTCGAGGATCATGTCGGAGGGCTTGTTGTCGGACTTCAGGAACGCGTCGACGACCTTGAGGCGCTTGATGGCCTTGGTGCGCTTCTGGCCCTTGCCCGTGGCGATGATCTCGCGAAGCTCCTCGGCAGTGGCCTCGAGGTCCATGGCGTCCAGCAGGTCGCGCACGGCCTCGGCGCCCATTCCGCCGCTGAAGTAGTCGCGGTAGTTGGCGCGCATCTCGCGGTAAAGCGCCTCGTCGGCGACGAGCTGCTTGGGTTCGATGCGGAGGAACTCGTCCAGCGCGTCGGCGCGCAGCGCCTTGCGCTCGTTGAACTCCTCGTAGATGTCGGCGATCTCGGCCTCCACCTCTTCGGGGGTGAGGCGCTCGCTGGCGTCGTACTCGTCCACCAGGTCGTCGTCCTCGGGGACGTAGTCGGTGGAAAGCTGGCGCGTCGCCGCGATCAGGCGGTCGCGCTCGGCGTCGATCTCTTCGAGGTCGGCCGCAAGCTCGTCGCGAAGCTCGTCCTCGTCCTCGGCGCGCGCCTCGGCGTCGACGCTGGTGATGATGGAGCTTGCGAAGTAAAGCACCTTCTCGAGGTCCTTCGGCGGGATGTCAAGCAGGTAGCCAAGGCGCGAAGGCGAGCCCTTGAAGTACCAGATGTGCGACACCGGGGCCGCAAGCTCGATGTGGCCCATGCGTTCGCGGCGCACCTTGGAACGGGTCACTTCCACGCCGCAGCGCTCGCAGACGATGCCCTTGAAGCGGACGCGCTTGTACTTGCCGCAGGCGCATTCCCAGTCCTTCGTGGGGCCGAAGATCTTCTCGCAGTAGAGGCCGTCCTTCTCGGGCTTCAGCGTGCGGTAGTTGATGGTCTCGGGCTTCTTCACCTCGCCGCGCGACCAGCTGCGCACGTCCTCTGCGCTGGCAAGGGAGATGCGGAGGGCGTCGAAGTTGCGCACGTCGTACTCGGTGTTCTGGTTGTTCGCCATCTTATTCCTCCTCTCCCTGACCAAGCATGTCCGCCAGGTCGTCCAATCCTTGCGTGTTCGTCTTCACAGAGGCGTCCTCCTTCGCTTCGGCGGCTTCCTTGATGCCGTCGGCGAACAGGTCGCCGGAGTCGTCCTGGTCGATGCCGCTAAGCAGCTCGCCAAGCTCGGCGGCTATGTCGTTGAGCGAGTTGGCCTCTTCCTCGTCGGCGGCCGCAGCGCCGGCTCCGAACGCCTCGTACACGGCGCGGTCCTCGTCGCCTTCGTCGACGTCCATGTTGGCGTCGACCTTGCCGCCCTGGCCTTCGAGCTCGACGTTAAGGCAGAGCGACTTCATCTCCTTGACGAGAACCTTGAAGCTCTCGGGCACCTCGGGTGCCGGGATGTTCTCGCCCTTCACGATGGCCTCGTAGCTCTTCACGCGGCCGGCCGTGTCGTCGGACTTGACGGTGAGTATCTCCTGCAGCACGTTGGAGGCGCCGTAGGCGTACAGCGCCCACACCTCCATCT
>CABVEH010000347.1 GCA_902497215.1 uncultured Eggerthellaceae bacterium
GCAAGCGCTACATGCACCAGTACAACTTCCCGCCCTACTGCACCGGCGAGACCGGGCGCATGGGCGCCCCCAAGCGCCGCGAGATTGGCCATGGCGCACTTGCCGAGCGCGCCATCGTCCCGGTGCTTCCCAGCGAGGACGACTTCCCCTACGCAATCCGCGTGGTGTCCGAGATCCTGGAATCCAACGGGTCGTCTTCGATGGCGTCCACCTGCGGGTCCACGCTGGCCCTCATGGACGCGGGCGTGCCCATATCTGCACCTGTCTCCGGCGTGGCCATGGGGCTCATCAAGGAAGGCGACGACGTCGTCATCCTGACCGACATCCAGGGCCTCGAGGACTTCCTGGGCGACATGGACTTCAAGGTGTGCGGCACCTCCGACGGCATCACCGCGCTCCAGATGGACAACAAGGCCAAGGGCCTTTCGGTCGACATCCTGGCCAAGGCGCTAAAGCAGGCCAAGGAGGGCAGGGCCTTCATCCTGAACGCCATGCTCGAGACCATCGACGCCCCGCGCGACCGCGTCAAGGACACCGCCCCGCGCATCGAGACCATCCACATCCCGGTCGACAAGATTCGCGACGTCATCGGGTCCGGCGGCAAGGTGGTGCGCGGCATCCAGGAGGAGACCGGCGCGACCATCGACATCCAGGAGGACGGAACGATCCACATCGGAGCCGTCGAGGCCGCCGCAGGCGACGCCGCGAAGGCCGCCATCCTGGGAATCGTCAAGGAGCCAGAGGCGGGCGAGGAGTACGAGGGCGAGGTCGTCGGCATCAAAGACTTCGGCGCCTTCGTCAGGCTCACCCCGGCCAAGGACGGCCTGCTTCACATTTCGCGCGTGGCGAACGGACGCGTCGCCTCCGTCGAGGACGTGCTGTCGCTCGGCGACGTCGTGAAGGTCAAGGTTCTCGAGGTCGACCCCAAGACCGGCAAGATATCGCTCGACCGCATCGACAAGCCCGACGCACCGGCGTCATCGGGCAAGGGCGACGGCGAACGCCGCAGCCATGGCGGCCACGACGGTCGCAAGCAGGGTTCGGACGGTCGGCAGCATCGCACTCCTCGCAGATCGCACCAGGCTTAATCATGATCAGGGTAGCGGTATCGGGATACCTGGGGCGCATGGGTTCGGCGGTCGTGTCCGCCGTCCAGGGCGCAGACGACATGCAGGTGGTTTGCGGCATCGACCCCAATGCGCCTGCCCAGACGCAGGACGCGCCCTTTCCGGCGTTTCCCAGCGTGGCCGACGCGCTCGACTCCGTCGAGGCGGACGTGCTTGTCGACTTCACGCAGCCCGATGCCGTTGCCGCTAACGTGGAGGCCGCGCTCGAGCGGGGAGTGGACTGCGTGGTCGGCACCACGGGCCTTTCCACGGGGCAGCTCGAGGCGCTGGCTTCGAAGGCTCCGGACGGCACGTGCCTGTTCTATGCACCGAACTTCACCATCGGTGCCGTGCTCATGATGCATTTCGCGGGCGTGGCTGCGAAGTACTTCCCGCAGGCCGAGGTCATCGAGTACCACCACTGCAACAAGAAGGACTCGC
>CABVEH010000348.1 GCA_902497215.1 uncultured Eggerthellaceae bacterium
TTCTTCTCGACGAGCAGGGGCCGGTGTGCGAGGAAGTCGCAGTAGAGATGGCAGAAGGCGCTGCAAGGCGCCTCGATGCCGACGTTGCGGTGTCGGTGACGGGAATCGCGGGACCGACGGGCGCGGAGCCTGGAAAGCCCGTGGGGACCGTCTGGATGGGGGTCTATGCCTTCGGCGTCGTCTCGGCCGTGCGCAAGCAGTTCGACGGCGACCGAGACTCCGTCAGGGCGCAGACGGTGGAGGCGGCGCTTCTCGCGATGGCTTCTGCGCTTGAATCGCACACATCCGGGCAAGCTGCGCGTTAGGGCGCCTGCGAACGCAGGCCGGAAAGACGTCAGATGCGTGTCGGAGGCGTTTTAGCCCTATGCAAGGTCGAGCAACGCTTCCATGCCGGTCTTCTGTCATCGCCGTTTCGAACGGCGGCGCTAACATGGCATCGAACCCGGATTCGCTGACTGCCCGAAAAGCATTCGTCTATTGACTTGCAAACATATGTTCGTATAATTGTGCTAGCAGGACGAATGCAGCAAAAAAGGAGAACCAATGAGCCAGACCAAGGAAGAGCTCCTGAAGAGCACAACCGACCAGATACACAAGAAGTTCGGCAAGGGGTCCATAATGAAGCTGGGGGAGGGCGGCGCCGACCTCACCATCGGCGCCATTCCGACAGGTGCGCTTCCCCTCGACATAGCCCTTGGCATCGGCGGCGTTCCGCGCGGCCGAATAATCGAGATATACGGCCCCGAGTCCAGCGGCAAGACCACCCTTGCTTTGCAGATCCTCGCCGAGGCGCAGGCCCAAGGGGGCATCGTTGCCTTCATCGACGCCGAGCACGCGCTCGACCCGGTGTATGCCGCGCGCATAGGCGTAGACATCGACGAGGTGCTGGTGTCCCAGCCCGACACCGGCGAGCAGGCCCTCGAGATATGCGACATGCTCGTCCGCTCCGGGGCCGTCGACTGCGTGGTCGTCGACTCCGTTGCGGCCCTCGTGCCGCGCGCCGAAATCGAAGGCGAGATGGGCGACGCCTCCGTCGGCCTTCAGGCAAGGCTTATGTCGCAGGCCCTCAGGAAGCTCGCGGGGTCGCTTTCCAAGTCGAACACCACGTGCATATTCATCAACCAGCTCCGCGAGAAGATCGGCGTGATGTTCGGCAACCCCGAAACCACCACGGGCGGCCGCGCCTTGAAGTTCTTCTCCAGCGTGCGCATCGACATCCGCCGCATCGACTCCATCAAGCAGGACGGCGAGGCGATAGGTAACAGAGTGCGCGCCAAGGTCGTGAAGAACAAGGTGGCGCCGCCCTTCCGCCAGGCCGAGTTCGACCTCATGTACGGCGAAGGGATCTCCCGCGAGGGGTGCATCGTCGACATGGCGGTCGACTGCGGCGTGGCCAAGAAGAGCGGCGCCTGGTACACCTACGGCGACGAAAGGCTGGGGCAAGGGCGCGAGGCCGCCAAGCAGACGCTGCGCGAGAATCCCGACATAAGGGAGGAAATCGAGGCGAAGGTGCGCAGCTTCTACAATGCCCCCGTCGCG
>CABVEH010000349.1 GCA_902497215.1 uncultured Eggerthellaceae bacterium
CGGCTCACGACGAAGTCGTCCACCAGCGGAACAAGCCGCTCGCCGCCTTCGCCGTCGACCGATACGGTCAGCAGCACCTGGCTGGGCATGTTCTGCGCGCCTAGCACGCACCCCGTCCTTCCGGACGTGACGTCCTCGAACGTCCAGCCCGAAAACGGCGCCTCCGGGCCGCCCAACGCTTCGGCCAGCACCTCGGGGTCGACCGCGTCCTCAAAGACCAGGCAGTGGCAGCCCACCACCATGTCGGCGACGGCGGCGTCGCCGATCCCCGAGAAGGCGACGACTGCAGACGATTGCCCCTGCATGGACACCGACCGCACTTCGGCCGTCCTGGGCGCGTCGATGACGGGAGGCACGAGGTGCACCTGCATGCCCTCATGCAGCAAAAAAGGAAGGCCTGCCGTCGCAGAGACGGCGAGCCTTCCATCGAGGTTCTTCCTGCCTGTTATCCTGGCAGCGTCTATGTAACCACGCACGTCGGCGCTAGTCGTCCAGCAGCTCGACGTCGACGTTGAGCCCCTTGCGCGTCGCAGCGGCGCGCGCGAGGGTTCGGATCGACTTGATCACCCGTCCCTGCCTGCCGATCACCTTTCCGGCGTCGTCAGGGTTGACGGATATCTCGACGAGCACGTCGCTTCCTTCCTCGGAGGACGTGACCTCGAGCTCGTCAGGGAAGTCGATCAGCGGGGAAACAACCTCTTCGACGAGGACCCTTAGCTCTTCGGCCGGGGCAGACATGGCTTACGCTTCCGCCTTGACCTGGTCGTACAGACGAGCCACGGTGTCGGACATCTGCGCGCCGTCGCCGAGCCACTTCTGCATCTTCTCGTCGTCGAACTGGATCAGCTTGGGGTTGGACAGCGGGTTGTAGCGGCCGACCTCGTCGATGAACTTGCCGTCGCGGGGGCAACGGGAATCGGAGACGACCACGCGATAGTACGGACGCTTCTTCGCGCCGTGGCGGGCAAGGCGAATCTTAACCATGAAGTAATGCTCCTTTACGTGCAATGGATGAAAACAGCAGCTATCTATCTTAGCCGAACCGGCGCTATTTGCAAGTACGGCGGCGCAGCACCAGGCCGAACGCGACGGACAGGACCGACACGAGCAGCGACGTCGAAAGCCACACTGCCCCCATCCCCGCCCAGAACGGCTCGGGCAGCATGGTAATGAGCAGCGAGTCGGAAGGGAACGTCCACGTGCCTTCCGCGAACAGCACGGAATGGAACGCCGAGAAGAAGCCCTCGAAGCCCACGAGCGCCCATATGCCAATCACCCCGAGCAGGGCGACGACGCCGATGCCGGCGGCCACGAGCATCCTCGACACCGTCCTCGCGCCGAACATCCTGAAGCCGGCGAACAACAGGAAGGCTGCGATGGCGGCGCACCCCATCACGGGCATCAGCAGCCTGGATGCCACGGCGTTGACGTCGTCGAGGTGCGAGATCTGCTCGGCGTCGACGGAGTACTGCACGGGCACGTCCAGGATGTCGGGTGCGTCGGCGTAAGGGGTCGCGGTCACCTACCTGGGCATA
>CABVEH010000350.1 GCA_902497215.1 uncultured Eggerthellaceae bacterium
CCCCGGACGTGGTGGTCTTCGGCAAGGCCATGACCAACGGCCTGAACCCCCTCGCGGGCATCTGGGCCAAGGAACGGTATATCAATCCGCAGGTGTTCCCCTGCGGCTCCACGCACTCGACCTTTGCCAGCAACCCCCTCGGCACGGCGGTGGCCCTCGAAACCATGCGGATGCTGGCGGAAGAGGACTACGAAACCCGCGTGCGCGAGATGGGCGCCTACTTCCTTGAGGGCCTGCGCGAGCTGAAGTCCCGCTACGCCATCATCGGCGACGTGGACGGCCTCGGCCTTGCCCTGCGCGCCGAAATCTGCGCGGCGGACGGCTTCACCCCCGACAAGGCCATGATGGACCGCATCGTGGACGAGGGCATCAAGGGCGACCTCATGGTCGACGGCAAGCGGTACGGCCTTGTCCTTGACGTGGGCGGCTACTATAAGAACGTGATCACCCTTGCGCCGTCGTTGAACATCACGCGCGAAGAGGTCGATCTTGCCATGCGCCTGCTGGATGAAATCCTGCGCCGCGTGACGAAAAACTGACTTTTGCCGGGCCGGGGGAAACCCCGGCCCGACGACAAGGATTTTCCCTTCTATGCAGAGCCTTGAACGACTCGGCCCTTTCTTCCCGGGGGGGCGCATCGGCTTTTTGCTGGTGCACGGCCTTGCCGGGACGCCCGCCGAAATGAAGATCCTCGGCAAGCGCCTGAACAGGTACGGCTTCACCGTCCTGTGCCCGCAGCTTGCCGGGCATTGCGCCTCGGAAGAGGAGCTCATCACCACCTGCTGGTCGGACTGGTCGCGGAGCGTCGAGGACGCCTTCGACGCGCTCTCGCGGCACATGGACGCGGTGTTCGTGGGCGGGCTTTCCGCCGGGGCCGTGCTCTCGCTGCGCCACGCCCAGCGTTATCCGGGGCGGGCGCGGGGGCTGGCCCTCTATTCCACGACCCTGCGGTACGACGGCTGGACCATCCCCAAGCTGAGCTTCCTTCTGCCGCTCATCCTCAAGACGCCCTATTTCGGCAAGCGCTACCGTTTTGAGGAAGCCTTCCCCTACGGCATCATGGACGACAAGCTGCGCGGGCGCATCCTCGCGCAGATGCAGAGCGGGGACGCTGCTGCTGCGGGCTTTACGGCCACGCCCGGCGCGTCGCTGAAACAGCTCTGGGGGCTGGTGGCGGCGGTGAAACGCGATCTGCCGAGCATCAAGACGCCCACGCTCATCGTGCACGCCGGCAACGACGACATCGCCAGCGCGCGCAGCAACGCCCTGTATGTGCGCGACCACATCGGCGGGCCCACGGAACTGCTCCTGCTCGACAGAAGCTACCATATGGTCACCATCGATCAGGAGCGCAACGTAGTGGGCGACGCCACGGCGCGTTTCGCCTGGAATCTGCTTTCCGACGCGGAGCGCGAACGCCTCGCCGCCGTGGCCCGCGAGCCTGTCCCCGCCGCGCCGGAGAACTCTGCGCAAACGCCGGACGCCGCCGCCGCGCCATCTCCCGCTTCCTCGGTTGCGGAAG
>CABVEH010000351.1 GCA_902497215.1 uncultured Eggerthellaceae bacterium
GGCGCGCACCTCGTGCTGGCCATCGGCGGCGGCCCTCGCCGATGTGCCAGGCGTTCTCTGCGCCTTCGGCGCCCGGGTCGGTTAGGAACGAGCAGAAGCCCACCAGCACGGCTGCCGCACCCACGAACGAATGCAACATGGCCACCAGTTCGGGCATCTCGGTCATCTTGACGTGCTTGGCCTTGAATATGCCGATGGCGGCGCCAATGGCCAGGGCCACCACGATCAGCAGGAACGCGACCCACAGGCCAGTGTCGGTGATCGCGAAACCGGTGGTGCTTCCGCCCGGTGCCGCATCGCTTCCGACGAACTCCGGCTCCATGGACGTCACCATGACGATCACGATGGTGGCTATCAGCGCGATCGCCATGCCGGCGATGCCGGCGAAGTTGCCGTTGCGGGCGCTCTTCTGCTTGGAAAGTCCCGCAAGGGCAAGTATGAAAAGAAGGGCTGCGGCGATGTAGGCCAGCGACTGGAAGCTTGCCGCCCCCTGCAGGATGGCCATGTGCTGCTCGTACTGGGCCACGGCCGCTGTGTCGATTAGAAGTTCCACTAGTCCTCAGAGCTCCTCTGGAACATGCTGAGCATCCTGTGCGTCACCAGGAAGCCGCCGAAGATGTTGATGGACGCGATGACCATGGCCACGAAGGACAGGACCACCACCACGGGGTTGCTGGAACTGACCAGCAGCATTGCCCCCACGATGATGATGCCCGAGATGGCGTTGGTCACCGACATGAGCGGGGTGTGCAGCGAGTGCGACACCCCTGTGATCACGTAGAAGCCCACCACCACGGCCAGCGCGAACACTATGAAGTGCGGCTGCATTTCGGCCGGGGCGAACAGCACCAGCAGGGCGGCCAGCACCACGGCTGCCACCTTCCACCACCACTTGCGCCAGCCCGGAAGCTCGTCGTTGGCGATGTCCTGCGCCGTGATCTCGTCGGCCTGGGCGTTCTGCGGCTTCGCCGGCACCTGTTGGGCCGACACCTTAACCGGAGGCGGCGGCCACATTATGGCGCCGTCCAGCGTGACGGTCATTCCGCGGATGATCTCGTCGTCCTCGTCCAGCACCAGCTTGCCGTCCTTGTCCGGCGTGGCCAGCTTGAAGAAGTTCACGATGTTCTGCCCGTACAGCTGCGAGGCCTGTCCGGCCAGGCGCGAGGGCAGGTTGGTGTAGCCGATGATGGTGACGCCGTTGGCGGTGGTGTACACGTTGTTGTATTCCGTGAGCGAGGTGTTGCCGCCCTCGGGAGACGCGCCCAGGTCGACTATGACAGAGCCGGGCTTCATGTGCGCGATGGCGTCCTCGTCGAGCAGCAGCGGAGGCGTGCGTCCGGCAACCATGGCGGTGGTGATGACGACGTCGGCCTTGGCGGCCTCCTCGGCGTACACCTCGTTGGCCAGCTTCGCCTCCTCTTCCGTCATGGCGCGCGCGTAGCCATCCTCGGAATGCTGCTTCACGGGAATCTCGACGAAGGTGCCTCCCAGCGACTCCACCTGGTCGTACACCTCG
>CABVEH010000352.1 GCA_902497215.1 uncultured Eggerthellaceae bacterium
TGGCGGGCAGACCATGAACCCGTCCACGAAGGACCTCTACGAGGCGACCGAGAAGGTGCCCGCCGAGTCGGTGGTCATCCTGCCCAACAACTCGAACATCATAATGGCGGCCAATTCCGCATGCGAGCTGAGCAAGAAGGAATGCGCCGTCGTCCCCACGAAGAGCGTTCCGCAGGCGTTCGCGGCGATGTTCGCCGTCAACCCCGACGCGCCGATCGGCGAAAACGTCGAAGCCATGGTCGAGGCGGCCTCGCAGGTGAAGACGGGCGAGGTCACGGTCGCCATCAAGAACTCGAAGGACGCGCACAAGAACAAGATCCGCAAGGGCGACGTCATCGGCATAGCCGACGGGTCTATTGAGGCCGTCGGCAAGACGGTGGACGAAGTGGTGCTGAAGCTCCTCGCCGCAATGGACGCCGAAGACGCCGACACGCTGACCGTCCTTGCCGGCAAGGACTACTCCGACGAGCAGCTTGAAGCGCTCGTCGATCAGGTCGAGCAGGAATTCCCCGACCTGGAGGTCGACCCGCAAAGGGGCGGGCAGCCGCTTTACCCGGTCGTCTTCTCCGTGGAATGACGGCAAAGGCCGGATCGCTCGACCGCCTTGCCGCCACGCTCGCCCTCGACGAGCCGGTGACGCGCATCCCCGGGGTCAGTTCGACGCGCGCATCGGCGCTTTCGAAGCTCGGGCTGCGCACCGTCCGCGACGTCCTTGCGCACTATCCTCGGCGCTACATGGACCTGACGCGCATTCGCACGACCGCCACGGCCCAGATAGGCGAGCAGTGCACGGTGTCCGGCACCATACACGAGGTCAAGCTCAAGCGCCCGCGCTACAACCTTCCCATAGTCGAGATATCCATCGTCGACGACGACGGGGTCTTGGTGGTCAGCGTGTTCCACCAGCCATGGCTCAAGCAGAAGCTCAAGGAAGGGCAGACCGTCATGGCGTCCGGCAAGATCGAGTTCAAGTTCGGCTTCATGCGCATGACCAACCCCTTCCTCGAGGTGGTGGAAGGCGCGGTCCCCGAAGGCCGCATCGTTCCCATCCACCCCGCCTCCGAGAAGCTTCCGGCTCCTACCATGCGCAAGATCGTCACGTCGGCGCTTGACGTCGTGTTCGGGATGCACGACCCGCTTCCGCTCGAGCTTCGGCTGAAGCGAGGGGTTGTGAGCCGGGGAAGCGCGGTTGCGTCCATCCACTTCCCCAAGGAGATGGACGAGGTCGCGCAGGCCCGCACGCGCCTGGTCTACGAGGAGCTTCTGCTGCTGCAGCTGTTCCTGATGAAGGAGGGCGACGCGCGCGCAGTGGGCGTCGAACCCGTGCGCCACGTCGTCGACGGCCCGCACGTGCGAAGGCTCGACGCGGCCGTGCCGTTCCAGCTGACGGACGAGCAGCTTGACGCGAGGCGGGACATACTCGGCTCGATGGCGGCGCCAAGGGTGGCGAACCACATGCTGCTGGGCGACGTGGGCACCGGCAAGACCATAGTGGCGGCGTTCGGCT